>NVVM01000056.1 GCA_002402225.1 Alphaproteobacteria bacterium | reverse complement strand
CCGGGAAGAATTCTATTATCGACATGACCTTACAAAAAGTCTCGACAAATATAATTCATATCGACCCCATAATGCACTGGAAGGACAAACACCAATGGCCTATATTGAAAATATCCCGTCCAGGGAAAAGCAAAAGTCTCAAAACACCTGAACTATTACAATGCCACGTATCATCATGGACACTGTATTATTTATTCTCTATAAAACGTAAGGAAGTCACTTGGAAAATCAGGGATTGCTTGTATTGCAAGATTTCGTGACTGTATTTTATCAATTCATTAGCCATTATATTTATTGAGATGTTATGGGCGGAGCATGAGGATACAAAAATATGAAATATAATGAGAGGCGAAACAAAAACATTCTGGTTGTTGAGGCACAAGCTATTGGAATGATAGGTGTGATCAGAGGACTAGGTCAAGCAGGTTATCGAATTATTGCCATTTCCAGTAATAGTGAGGCACTGGGATTAAGGTCAAATTTTTCATCTAGTTCATATATCTGTCCCTCTTATGACGATGAAAAATACCTCTCTTGGCTAAATAACTTTGTCATCAAACATAAGATTGATGCCATTATTCCCAGCGAAGGGTTTTTACTAGCAATTCGTCAGGAGTTTGATAGGTATAAAGCATTGATACCTGGTGAAGCGGAGGCGGAAACAACCTATAAGTGTTTAAGCAAGTCTGATGTGTTTCATAGCTTTGTCACAGCTGATGAGGAGAGTCCGGTACGGAAATTCATACCTGAGACTATTATTATTACAGATGAGAAAACGGTACCTGATATCGACCAACTTCACCAGTTGGGTTTGCCTATATGGATCAAAGTTGATGCATTTTATGCACGTGGTGAAGGGTATGACGGGRAMMTMAWWMAMGYAGAATCCGTTGAAGATGCCAGAAAAAAAATTATTGACTTATTGCCCATGGCAGAAAAAATTTTGGTGCAATCTCATAAAACAGGGGTGAAGGCTACCGTCAATCTCTGCCTACATAAGGGACGTTTACTAGCTCGATCTGAATGTATTGCAACCCACGAAGTCCCTCACACGGGAGGTCTAACCTCTGTAAGGCATAATTGGGTTCACAAAGAAATGTTCAAGGATGCTATTGAAAGGGTGGCTCATCTTGGTTGGGATNGAGTTGCCATGATGGAATATAAATGGGATGCAAATAATAATGAATTCTGTTTTATTGAAATGAATTCAAGATATTGGGCGGCGATGCATCTGGATCTTTTTACTGGAATAAATTTTCCCAAAATACAAGTAGATGCTTTTTTTGGATTAAATCCTGAACCAGTCCTTACGCCTGATAAATTTTTGACTGTACGTCATGCCTTTCCTTCAGATTTTGGCCATATGGTCAGCAAACYACGGGATAATGCTGTCCCCATTCATAAAAAGCTGGTGAGCTTTATTGGCTTTTTTCTACTGTTTGCAAACCCCATGATAAAGGCAGACTTGCTTTATCCCGGAGACCGCAAGCTTTATTGGTTACAAATTAAAAAATTTATCTCTGATTTGAGAAGATAACGAGCATGAAGAAAATCAAAATTGTCATATTATATATATTAAAATACATCGGTCTATTTTGGCTGGTAGGAAAATATAACAAACGAAAGCTTCGTATCCTCTGTTATCACGGCATATCTTTTCAAGATGAACATCATTTCCTTCCGGTATTATTTATGTCGGAAACCCTTTTTCGACACCGGATGGCTTTGTTATCACAACTGAATTACCCCGTTATTTCACTAGATTTTGCGGTCGAAGCTCTGAAAAATAATAGCTTGCCGGATAATGCTGTGGTAATTACATTTGACGACGGTTGGGAGGGGATATTTTCCAAAGCAGTACCAATATTGCAGGAATATAATTTTCCGGCCTCCATCTACATAACAAGTTATTATGCTCAAAAACGAACCCCAGTATTAAACGTACTGCTACAATATATCCTGTGGAAAAGCAAAGCCCCCTCAATTGACCTTGGGGCGCTAGAGGAGACCGGTTTATCAGGTCTGATGGCTCTGAACTCCCGTGAGCAATGGCAAAATGCGTCTAAGAAAATATTATTCCATCTTGAAAAAAAATATTCCACTGAAGACAGACAGGATTTTATTAAAAGAATTTGTAAAAAATTAAATGTGGACTGGAAACGATTGCAAACAAACAGAATGTTCCGGCTGGCACCTCCTAAAATGATCAAAGAGTATTCACAGATTTCAGGTATTGAAATGGAACTCCATACCCATCGTCATGTTTTCCCAGATAGTTCCTATGAAGAATGTTTGGCAGAAATTCAGGAAAATCAAGCGTTTTTATTCAAATGGACAGGGAAAAAATCTTGGCATTTCTGTTATCCTAGTGGTTGGTATGACAAGAAGCAAATAACATGGCTACAAAATATTGGGGTTAAGTCTGCAACAACGGTTCAGCCCGCCTTAAATGAATGTGGCAAAAACCTGTGGGAACTTGACCGATTCCTAGATGGGGAAAATATCTCAGATATTGAATTTAAAGCCGAATTATGTGGTATAAGTGATTTTCTTCGTAATATTGCCCGACGCTAGATAAGACCAAATTTACAGATTACTCAAACAACAACCATCTTGTCTTTAATCGTAGCCATAACAATCCCATAAAAGATGGTTGAATGTTCATTTCTATCATAACGGGACCGTCTTCGGTAATAGCTATATCAAGACCCAGAAAACGGGTATTGGGATAACATTGCAACGCCCGTTTGCCCATATCTTCTGCTTCAGTCCAAAAAGGGATTTTGTCTCCCTTTATCACTACATTATCTTTGTTAGAGAATAAAAGAGGTTTTTCTTTTGACATGAAAAATATGAAATCCTTGATTAAAAGCCCTGTTTTATGATCAATTTCGACGCCATACCCCCCACTTTCCAGATTATCAATGAGTGATCCTTCAGACCCCATTCGAAGATAGGAGCCAAGGGTTACAACTTCCCCCTGATTATTCTGATAGACAAACATTCTGATGGTGTTTAGGCTGGAAGGGTTATAATGAGCCATTTCTGCATGTTGCTGAAGATATTCTTCAATTACCCATCCCGCAGGGTTTTCATCATGAAGCATTTCGACCAGCTCCGCAGATGTATATTCCTCCCCGGAAGAAAGAAGTTTGGCGATATATTTACCCTTTTTGTCCAAAATTTCAAAGGCCTTAAAACCCGCCCCGCCATGCCCAACGACTAGTTTAAAACATAATTTAGTACCGACATTTTCCCCGAATAATTTCTTAAGATCCTCAACTGACTGTAAGGGGCTACCATGGTCGGTTATACCCCATTCCTGTTGAAGAACACCTAGGTATTTGGCCGAAGGGATGTTAAACAGTCTAAAAAATGCTTTTTCAAAAGGCTTGTATTGAGAAACGCCTTGATACTTATGCTGGTTCAGTTCAAATATTCTTTTTATAAACTGATCATTGCCTAATATGGCTTTCTTTTCTTTCCAGGTCATATCCTTGTCCCACATTCGGGCGCTGTGATAATGCCAGTATCCAATGCCCCTAGTGGCCTGAAGGTAAGCAATTTCACATAGCTGTCGGAAAGTGGATATATGGCCTTCTTTAGCACGTGTTTGACACAACGCCAAAGCATGATTAATTTTTTTTAATTTGGTGATCATAGAATTTCTATTCCTCTAATTTATTGAATAAGTTCCATATATTTCGGTAGCCATTCAACGGGTATGCCATGTGNTTCATTAAAACTTTCTAGAAATTTCTCTTCTGCTGTGTGTAGATTAATATCCTCACAAGCTTTTTCTAAATCGGCACGAAAAGGGAATTCGTCAAACTCTAGGGCCACCTCTTTTTCCAGCATAAGGGCCAAGGCCATTGCGCATTCTTCCTTAACTCCAACGCATTCCCATGGTTTGATTTTATCTTGGGTCATGCTGAGAATATGTTTTCGTATGAGCGGTTTGAGTATTATATCTTCACCAAAAATACCGATGAGATCTCGCCTTGAAATGAAGGGGAACAGGGAAAGGTATATGAACGCACATTTTTCACACTCATTACACCATTCACCGCGGCTGATGTATCGATTGCAACTGACAAAGACGTCAAAGAATTTCCGATAATTGGCAAATATTTTCACAATCCTCAGTTCATAAAGTGGGCGAAGAAAGCTGAAGAAGTGTAGTTGTTCGGAAATATTTTCTTTAATGTGTGCGCAGAATTTCTCTTCGAATTCATATGACTTRTTATATTGGTGATTAATAAGGAAACCATTAAATTCAATATTGCCGTCATTTGCGGAATATTCATTGCCCATAGCAATAAAAGGAAAATTATGGATATAGGCAGGAATCAGACTTAGGGCGGCAGAAAAAGCCCCCATGGGTACGAAACAATCTTTAGTATATATAGGCTTGGCATTTTGGCTAATAGAAAAATTAAGATGATACGATTCCTGACTGACTGAGCGATTAATTACATTTTGTCTGACGGAATTGATGGCATTTGTAAACCATGCCTGCTTAAACCCCATTTTAGCAATTAATTCAGACATTACTACGCTGTCCTTGCCCCCACCATTCATGACCAAAATTTTTCTCTCCCCGGTTTGAATGGGCAATTTTTTAACCGGCATATCCTTATTCCCAGATATGCTGATGTGAAGTTTGGGGTCTATACCGCTTAAAAAACGGTATTCAGCAAATTCGCCAGATATATATTCTTCAAAAAAAKTGCAGGCTGAAGGCGAGAGGTTTATAAAGGCGCAATAAATTTTATTTATTTTATCTAGATTCAGAAAAGCTGGTGAAGCCATTATGCCGACATTGCCAATCAAAACATCCCACTGGTCCTTAGTAAGTTTAYCAAAATATTCCTGTTGATAATCGCGGTACTTGAGTTCAATAGTATGCCGGACACCATTTAATTTATAATTCATGAAAATATTTGGGAACTTAATGTCATAATCCTCAAAAGTCAAAATTTTTGAGGTTCGGAAGGGGTTTTTGATGAAATTCAAAACCCGCTTCACATAATGTTTGAGAATTGTCAGTTTCATACCTTACTCATTATTGTTTTTTGCTCATTCATTGTCATGCCATATGGTGCTATTCTTTCTAGGGTTGTATAATGGCAAAGGATAAACAAAATATTACACTTCTTTTATATAATTTCAAATATATAGAACCGCATGAATATTCACGCCCTCCATGGCTGCGATAAGGAACCGAAAAAATGACTTTTAACGAGACAAATATTGTAGAAATCTGGGGACAGGAGCGGCTGTTTTATCTGTTTAGGCAGGAACCCGGCTCTAGAACCAATGCTTGTTCCCCTGATCACAGCCCTGGACGCCCTTGAACAGGAAATCTGCAAGCTGAACAAACAGATGAAGAAACGAGCTGCCACCGACCCGGTCTGTCGTC
Source organism: Alphaproteobacteria bacterium (assembly GCA_002402225.1). GTDB lineage: Bacteria > Pseudomonadota > Alphaproteobacteria > Sphingomonadales > Emcibacteraceae > Paremcibacter. Next base: position 11,482 of record NVVM01000056.1, on the reverse strand, counting down.
GGCTGATGACTATTCCGGGGGTGGGGCCGATCGTTGCCCTGACGTTCAAGGCCAGCATCGAAGACCCGGCGAGATTTAAACATTCGCGCGATGTGGGGGCCTATGCGGGTCTGACACCGAGACGTTTTCAGTCCGGGGATATGGACGTCTCGGGTCATATCTCCAAACGGGGAGAGCGCCTGTTAAGGCGTGCTCTTTATGAGGCGGCCAACAGTGTTTTGGGGCGTGTGAAAAGAGACTGCCCCCTTAAAGCATGGGGTCAAAGACTGGCCGAACAGAAAGATCCCAAACGCGCCCGGGTCGCGGTCGCCCGAAAACTGGCGGTTCTGATGCACAGGCTGTGGATCAGCGAACAGGATTTTGTCTGGCAAAAAGCTTAAGGCCTGCCCGCTTCCGCTTTTGCCTGGCAAAGGATGACTTCGTGTATACTGTCGTTACCATATGGATAACGCTGGGGACAAAGAGGCACCCATTTCAACTTTGACCGCTATCCTGAGGCGCAGAACCCAAGGCCCCAAAGCCGTTCTATCGACCTCGTAGACAACCATAACAAGCGGAAAAAAACTTAAAAACACCGGAAATGTAAAAATTCAATTAGACAACAGYATACYATTATTGATTTTMTTTTTCCTATCTGGCGTTCTTYTCATCTATCCCYGAAAYACCCTCGCGYCKKGCCARTTCSKCRAAKATKTCCTCSGGRSWRATGTCCRKGTCGGCCCAGAGGATCATCATGTGGAACAGCAGGTCGGCGGATTCGGAAATGGCATCTTCCTGATCATCCAATACGGCGGCAAGGGCCAGTTCGACGCCTTCTTCGCCGACTTTCTGGGCGATTTTTTTGCGGCCTTGCCGGAATAATTTTGCCACATAGCTTTTGCCGGCATCCGCGCCTTTGCGGGCGGCGATGACCTTGGACAGCCGGCTTAAAATTTCTGCATTATCCATATCTACAACCTTACTGGTATATTGTTGCGGCTCATATATTGTTTCGCTTCGGCAATGGTATATTCCCCGAAGTGAAAGATCGAGGCCGCCAGAACCGCGCTGGCATGGCCGTCGCGCACGCCCTCCACCAGATGCTCCAACGTGCCGACCCCGCCGGACGCAATCACGGGAATGGATACACTATCGGCGATGGCGCGGGTCAGTTCAAGGTTAAATCCCGATTTCGTCCCGTCCCGATCCATAGAGGTCAGCAGAATCTCGCCCGCGCCATATTCCGCGACTTGGCGCGCATATTCCACCGCGTCAATGCCTGTGGCCTCTCTGCCGCCGTGGGTAAAGACTTCGTAACGATTAGGGCCAACCGATTTGGCATCAATGGCCACCACAATACATTGGGAGCCGAATTTTTCCGCAAGCTCCCGCACAAGTTCTGGCCGTTTCACCGCCGCCGTCATGACCGAGACTTTGTCGGCCCCCGCCAAAAGCAAGGCCCGGACATCATCCGCGCTGCGCACCCCGCCGCCCACCGTCAGCGGCATAAAACATTTCTCGGCGGTTTTGCGTACCACATCAAGGATGATCCCCCGATTATCGCTGGAGGCGGTAATATCCAGAAAACAAAGCTCGTCCGCGCCCGCCTGATCATAGAGAATGGCCTGCTCAACAGGATCGCCGGCATCTTTCAACCCGACAAAATTAACCCCCTTGACCACACGGCCATCCTTCACATCAAGGCAGGGTATGATCCGCGCTTTAAGCATCGCTCCCGCCATTCAAAAGCGCAATGGCCTCGGCAATATCCAGACTGCCGTCATATAAAGCCCGCCCGGATATGGCGCCTTCGAGTTTAACGCCGGCCTGACCTGCGGCCCGTTTCAATTTTGCCAGATCGTCAAGATTAGAGACACCGCCGGATGCAATCACGGGAATAGACAAGGCGCGGGCCAGATCAACCGTGCCGGACACATTCACCCCTTCCATGGTGCCGTCCCGATCAATATCGGTATAGATGATGGCCGAGATGCCGGCGTCTTCAAATTTCCGGCCCAGGTCAACCGCTGTCATGTCCGATGTCTCTGCCCAGCCCTCAACGGCAACCCTGCCGGCGCGGGCATCAATGCCGACCGCCACATGACCCGCGAATTCCTTCGCAGCCTCACGTACCAATGCCGGGTTATGCAGCGCCGCCGTACCCAGAATAACGCGGCTGATGCCTTTATCTATCCATGCCTCGATGGTTTCAAGGTCTCTTATTCCGCCGCCAAGCTGCACCGGAACCTCAATCTTTGCCAGAATATCATCGACCGCAGCACCATTGACCGGCTGACCGGCGAACGCCCCGTTCAGATCCACCAGATGCAACCATTCGCATCCGGCGTTCTGAAATTGCCGGGCCTGATCTGCCGGGCTGTCATTAAAGACTGTGACCCGGGTCATGTCACCTTTAAACAAACGTACGCACTGGCCGTCTTTTAAATCTATGGCTGGAAATAATAACATCTAATCCAAATCCTTGGCGTAATAATAGCCTTCTAAAAATTGATCATTCACATAGGCAAAACGTTTCTTCGTGCCCCATTTTTCCATGCCAAACCATTCGCAAATGGATATGGCCGCGAGCTGATCTGCCCGGACAGATATTTCCAGTGACCGGCAGCCGTTAATGATGGCATAATCCTGAATGCGGCTGATCATTTCCTTGGCCAAGCCGTAATTTCTGGCCCATGGTGCCAAAAAGAAATTGACTATTTCGCCCCGAAAAGCCCCGACTTCGTTACTGGCGGGGGGCGAAGCAATTGGCAGGAACCGGAAATCTGTCCATCCATTTTAGGCAGGAACAGCGTTCTTTCCCGCATCAACATCACGCCTTTCCAATAATTCTCCAACGCCTTTTCTTCGGGCGCGGCGAGCCAGTTAAAACTTTCGCCAACAGAAATGGCTTCACGCGTGACCTCGCAAAGCTGCATCAAATCCACATTGCTCAGGCTTTCCACAAGATCCACTTCAAGCCTTGGGCCTTGCCGGCCAAATATATCGTCCTTTATCAGGTCATCTGACATGGTTGTTATCCTATCGCTGCATTATTTTTTACGGGTACCATTGCAGGAAATTCCCGATTAACCGCAGGCCAACCTCCTGGCTTTTCTCCGGGTGAAACTGGGTGCCGACAATATTATCCCGTCCAATCATGGCCGGAATATCCCCCCCATATTCTGACCGCATCATAACATGGCTTAAATCACAGACTTCATATTGGTAACTATGGACAAAATATACATGATCCCCGTCCGAAATTCCCTTAAGAACCGGATGCGAGCCATGCGATTCTGCGATTTCCAACTGATTCCAGCCCATATGTGGTATTTTCAGATTTTGATCTTCGGCAATATTTAATGGTTTAACATGACCCTTTATCCAATCCAGACCCTCGTGATCACCATGTTCATGACCAACCGTTGCCATCAATTGCATGCCAACACAAATACCCAGAAAAGGCCGGCCTTCTTTTATGACCGCCTGTTCCAGGGCTTCTGTCATGCCATCCAACGCCCCAAGCCCCGACATACAATCACCAAAAGCGCCAACGCCGGGCAGAATGATATGGTCCGCGCCGGCAACTTGTTCAGGGCATGATGTTACCTGCACCGCCAAACTCAACCCGCGATCCCGCGCGCATCTTTGGACGGCCTTTTCAGCGGACCTTAAATTTCCTGATCCGTAATCAATGATGGCGACAGACATATTGCCCCCTATGACAGATCAGTTTTATCGCCAATCACCCCTTTGGTGGACGGGATGGCATCGGCGGTGCGGGGGTCAATTTCAAGCGCCTCACGTAATGCGCGGGCCAGAGCCTTATAGCTGGACTCAATGATATGGTGATTATTCTCGCCATATATATTTTCCATATGCAGCGTAATGCCCGCGCCAAAGGCAAAGGCCCGAAACCATTCCTGAAATAATTCCGTATCCATGTCGCCCAGCTTGTCACGGCTGAAATCAACCTTCCACACCAGAAACGGACGCCCCGAAATATCCACCGATGCGCGGGTCAGACATTCATCCATGGGAATGACGGCATTGCCGTAACGGGTAATGCCCCGCAGATCGCCCATGGCCTCTTTCATCGTTTGACCCAGAATAATGCCCACATCTTCAACCGTGTGATGATAATCAATATGCAAATCACCTTCGGCCCGGATGGTGATATCAATCAGGCTATGCCGGGACAATTGTTCCATCATATGGTCAAGAAAGCCAATTCCCGTTTCCACATCATAGACACCCTGTCCATCCAGATTGACGGAAACACTGATTTCTGTTTCTTTGGTGGCGCGCTTACAGGTGGCACTGCGCATCATATCCTCCGTTATTGTTGGCCCATAGATTCACTTAGCGCCACATATAGCAGCAGCCTGTTAAAAAACCAACAAGGCAATGAAATTTTAATGGTAATAAAATGAGGCCAGCCCTGTGRGGAAATGAAATAAATGARTATTTTTTCCCTTTCCCCTTGACCCTTCCTCTATAATTCCCCAAATGAGAGGCATAATATTTAGAAAAGGCAGACCCTATGACGCAAACCACAAAAGCCAACAATGGATCGGAATGGCACGGCACCACCATCATAAGCATTCGCAAGGGTGACAAGGTTGTCATAGCGGGCGACGGCCAAGTATCCCTTGGCGATACTGTGATCAAGGCCAATGCCCGTAAAGTGCGCCGCTTGGGCGACGGCAGCGTGGTGGCGGGCTTTGCCGGCTCCACCGCCGATGCCTTTGCCTTGTTTGAACGGCTCGAAGGCAAGCTGGAACGTTACAATGGCCAATTACTGCGGGCCTGCGTTGAAATGGCCAAGGATTGGCGCACAGACCGTTACCTGCGCCGATTAGAGGCCATGATGATCGTGGTTGACAAGGAAGTCAGTCTTGTACTGACCGGCAATGGTGACGTTCTGGAATCTGATGATGGCATTCTTGCCATTGGTTCCGGCGGAAATTATGCCCTGGCCGCCGCCCGCGCCCTGATGGATCAGGATCTTGATGCCGAACAGGTGGCGCGCCAAGCCATGGGCATCGCCGCAGACATCTGCGTTTATACCAATAATAACCTTACCGTTGAAATACTGGAAGCCCTATGACCGCCTTTTCCCCCCGTGAAATCGTCTCCGAACTAGATCGTTATATTATCGGCCAAAAGGATGCCAAACGGGCCGTGGCCATTGCCCTGCGTAATCGCTGGCGCAGGCACCAGCTTGAAGATCAGATGAAAGAGGAAGTCCTGCCGAAAAACATCCTGATGATCGGCCCCACAGGTGTCGGCAAGACAGAAATTTCCCGCCGGCTGGCCAAGCTGGCCAATGCCCCCTTTGTCAAGGTGGAAGCCACCAAATTTACCGAGGTCGGCTATGTGGGCCGCGATGTGGAGCAAATTGTCCGCGATCTTGTGGAAATTGCCATCGGCATTGTGCGCGAAAAGAAACGCACTCAAGTAACCGCCAAGGCGGAACTCGGCGCGGAAGAACGTATTCTGGACGCGCTGGTTGGCCCAACAGCCACGGCAGAGACCCGCCAGAAATTCCGCAAAATGCTGCGGGAGGGCCAGATGGATGACAAGGAAATCGAAGTGGATGTGATGGAAAATTCGGCGTCCGGCATGCCGTCTTTTGATATTCCGGGTATGCCCGGGGCCAGCATGGGCATGATTAACCTTGGCGATATCATGGGCAAGGCCATGGGCCCCAAGACGGAAAAAAAGAAAATGTCCGTGAAAGACGCTTTCAAAATTCTGGAATCCGAGGAAAGAGATAAACTCATTGATGAAGACAGCCTGATCAAAGAAGCGCTGCATATCACCGAACAATCGGGCATCGTATTCCTTGACGAGATTGACAAGATSGCCGGCCGCGAAGGCCGAAGCGGCGGCGAGGTCAGCCGCGAAGGAGTTCAGCGTGACCTGTTGCCCCTCATCGAAGGCTGTATCGTTTCCACCAAATATGGCCCTGTCAAAACCGACCATATATTATTCATCGCCTCCGGTGCTTTCAGCATGTCCAAACCATCAGACCTGCTGCCGGAATTACAAGGCCGCCTGCCGATCCGGGTCGAGCTGCGCGCCCTGACCGAAGAAGACTTTAAACATATTCTGACCGAGCCTGATTTCAGCCTGATCAAGCAATATGTCGCCCTGCTCGCCACCGAAGAAGTCACCTTGAATTTCACCGATGACGGCATTGGCGCCATCGCCAAACTGTCCGCAGAAATCAACCGCAGCGTTGAAAATATTGGCGCGCGGCGATTGCATACGGTTTTGGAGCGGGTGCTGGATAATATCAGTTTTGAAGCCACCGATAAATCCGGCGCAGAAGTCGTCATCGACGCCGCTTATGTCACCGAACATATCGGCGACCTGTCCGACACATCCGACTTGTCTAAATTCATATTGTAAGAGCGGGGCTTCTGTGGCCGTTTAAACGCCACGTCTGTTTTTATTGAAAATTAATCATTATGGGCGTATATAATGTGACTTGTTCAGCTGCCGCCGTGGATGGCGCTTGGTAGGTTAAACCAAAAGGCGAGGCCGCCACGGGCGCTCGCCTTTACTTTTTCCTCTTTTATAGATCCGCGCGCCGCAAAGTCCAAATTCCTGACAAGACAGCTTATGAAAATCGGCTCTCCTTAATAAATATTGCGCATATTACGTAATATGTGCATTATACGTATAATATATTAAGGAGAATTGACCATGACCACAGTTACCGCCTCTGAATTTCAGAAAAATTTCGGGGCTTTCAAGGAAACCGCCCAGCGCGAGCCGGTTAAAATAACCAGTAACGGGCGGGAAAGTGTTGTGCTTATCTCTGCGGCATCCTTCGCCGAATATGAGCAATTCAAAAAACAGAAATATGCCTATGGCGGGGAGACAACAGACGAATTTAAGACACTTCTTACCGAACGTATGGATAAACATAAGCACGTCTTGGAAGGGCTTGCCAAAGGCGAAATGAGCCGCGAAGAACTGACAGAACTTTATCGCCGAAGCGCATCCAGAAGAGAAAAACCGCGCCGCCCATGAAAATTATTTTGGCCCCTATGGAGGGTGTGGTCGATTATGCCATGCGGGAATTGCTGACCGCATCCGGTCATTATGACCTGTGCATTACCGAATTTGTCCGCGTGGTGGATCAGGTCTATCGGCCCGCGTTTTTTCGCAAAATATGTCCAGAATTAGACCCTGAATTAAATCAGGGCGGCAAGACCCGTGCCGGCACGCCTGTGCGGGTACAATTACTGGGCCAGCATGCGGACTGGATGGCCGAAAATGCCGCCGTTGCCGCCGATCTTGGCTCCTGCGGCGTTGATATAAATTTCGGCTGCCCGGCCAAGACCGTCAACCGGCACCGGGGCGGGGCGATTTTGCTGCAAGAACCAGAAACCTTATATAAAATCGTCAAAGCCATACGCGAAGCCGTGCCCGGCGATCAGCCGGTGAGCGCAAAAATGCGGCTGGGTTACGCGGCCCCCGACCTTGCCCTTGACTGCGCCCGCGCCATTGAAAGCGCCGGCGCAAATATGCTCACCGTTCATGCCCGCACCAAAATAGAAGGGTACAAGCCCCCGGCCCATTGGCATATCATCGATGATATTCGCCGCCATATCACTATCCCCGTCGTGGCAAATGGGGATATCTGGTCACGGCCCGATGCGGAAAAATGCCGCCGCGTTTCCGGCTGCGATGATATAATGATCGGGCGCGGTGTCTTATGCCTGCCCAATTTAGCGTCGGTAATCAAGGTGAATGCCGTGCCAATGCTCTGGAAAGAAGTCTGCGGTTTACTGATTTCTTATGCCAATTTCACGCGGCCCTCCCAACAGCGCGGCTATTTGCCCAGCCGGATCAAACAATGGTTCAGCTATCTAAAACGGCAATACCCGGAAGCAGAAGTCCTGTTTGAAAAAATTAAACGATTACGTCAGCTTGATGAGATGATCGCCATGATCAGAAAAGATCGTTAAGCTGCCCTTGAAACCACATCTTTTATTTCATATATTGATTGAATAACATTAATCAGGCTCCGGATTTACGGTCCGGCCCGCTGAAAGGAAGACGATGACTAACTATGTCGTATCGGCACTTTACCACTTTGTTGAACTGACCGATTATCAGGAATTACGCCAAAAATACCATGATTTTCTAACCCTGTATCACATTCGCGGCACCTTGCTTTTGGCCCGGGAAGGCATCAATGGCACGGTTGCCGGCACGGCGGACGCCATAAAAGCGCTCCATGACTTTATCCGGTCGGATAAAAGGCTGCAACATATCGTCACCAAAGAATCCACCGCGAGCGAGATGCCTTTTCACCGCACCAAAGTGCGCCTGAAAAAGGAAATCGTCACCATGGGTGTAGAAAATRTTGACCCACGAAATATTGTCGGCACCTATGTTAAACCGGCAGACTGGAATGATTTAATTGCGGACCCCGATGTGGTCGTGGTCGATACCCGCAATGATTATGAGGTAGGCATCGGCACATTCAAAGGGGCGATAAATCCGCATACCGAAACTTTTCGAGAATTTCCCGCTTTTGTCAAGGACGCGCTTTCAGGTCAGGAAGGCAAAAAAATTGCCATGTATTGTACCGGCGGGATTCGCTGCGAAAAATCAACCGCCTATTTGAAACAGCAGGGCTTTGACGAGGTTTATCATCTGGAGGGCGGCATCCTGAAATATCTTGAGGAAATACCGCAAGAAAATTCCCTTTGGCAGGGCGAATGTTTTGTTTTTGACAGCCGGGTATCTGTGAAACATAATCTGGCAGAAGGCAGCTATGATCAATGTTTTGCCTGCCGCATGCCCATCACGGAAATGGAAAAACAGGCCGAAAGTTACCAGCGCGGCGTCAGCTGCCCACATTGTTATGACAGCCACAGCAAAGCCCAAAGACAACGTCATCTGGAACGGGAAAAACAAGTCACCCTCGCACGGAAAAAAGGTCTGCCCCATATTGGAGAAGACGCGGCGAAAGTCATTGAAAAACGCCGCGCCGATAAACATCTGAAAAAGGCGCAGCAACGGGAAATAGATCACGCCCCAAAAGCTAAAACAACAGAAGCTTCTTTATGAAATTGAATTTTGACAACCAATTTGCCAAATTGGGTGACAAATTTTCGGTTTCCATGGCCCCGCGCCCCTTGCCAAATCCCCGCATGGCCAGCTTTMATGCGCCGGCAGCGGCATTGATTGGCCTTGATTCAGATGCGCTATCCGGCGACATTGCCTTGAAATTTTTCAGCGGCACTGAGATGATCTCCGGTGCGGCACCTTTGGCCATGGTCTATTCCGGCCATCAGTTCGGCGGCTATAGTCCGCGCCTTGGCGATGGCCGGGGCCTGCTTTTRGGGCAGGTGCGCGGCGCGAAAAACATTCTCTGGGACTTGCATTTAAAAGGCGCGGGCCTGACGCCCTTTTCCCGCATGGGCGACGGACGTGCTGTTTTACGGTCAAGCATTCGGGAATATCTGGCCAGCGAAGCCCTGCATCATTTGGGCATTCCCACCAGCCGCGCCTTATGTTTGATCAGCAGTGATGAACCGGTGCGGCGCGAAACAATGGAAAGTGCCGCCGGCTTGTTACGTGTGAGTGAAAGCCATATCCGCTTTGGCTCATTCGAGTATTTTTGCTATACGCAGCAGCATGATGACTTAAGAAAACTGGCGGACTATGTTCTGGATATTCATTTTCCCGAACTGCGCAAAAGCCCCTTGCCTTTTGACAGTATGCTGCTGGAGATTACCGCCCGAACCGCAGATATGATCGCCCATTGGCAGGCTTTTGGCTTTGCCCACGGGGTGATGAATACGGACAATATGTCAATTCTTGGTCAGACTTTCGATTATGGCCCTTATGGCTTTATGGAAGCCTATGATCCAGACTATATCTGTAATCATTCCGATGATATGGGCCGCTATGCGTTCAATCAACAGCCCAATATTGGTCTGTGGAATTGCCTCGCCCTCTGCCATGCTTTGAAGCCAATCACCTCACCTGACATGACAGAGCCGGTGCGCCGCCATTATCATCACGTTTTTTCCGCGCGTTTTAATCACTTGATGAAMSARRAASWRKSCYWKGRSRAKSSMRSWRRYGSGRRYRRCCAATTGGTTTCTGAATTGCTATCCCTGATGGCAGAGCATAAAATTGACTATACAATTTTCTTCCGTCAACTTGGCGAGGGCCGCGCTTTGCCAGAATATAGCGCGGCTTTTGAAAACTGGTTTCATGCCTATGACAAACGCCTGGAACTGGAAAAAGATACGCCCAGACAGCGCCGGGAAAATATGCGGGCCATTAACCCGAAATATATCTTGAGAAACTATATGGCGCAGCAGGCGATCCTTCAGGCGGAACAAGGGGATTTTTCAGAGGTTGATCGCCTGATGAGGCTGCTCACACGCCCCTTCGATGACCAGCCGGAATTTGAACGTTACGCCGCAGAGGCCCCCGAATGGGCCCGCCATTTWAGCATCAGCTGCTCATCATAAAAAGTAACGCGGCGGGACCCAATGTCACGGAACAGAACAGCTACGGCAACTCCGGCAACTCCGCCGACCTCACCGGCAACCCGTTCAGATACACCGGCAGACGACTGGACGCCGAGACCGGATTATACTATTATCGTGCGAGATATTACTCACCGGCAATAGGGAGATTCTTACAAACTGACCCGATCGGGTATGGCGATGGCTTGAATTGGTATGCTTATGTCGGGAATGATCCCATGAACCTGAATGATCCCAGTGGGACGATTTATGCTGTTGTAGTAATGCTTGTTAAAGGCGGTTTGAAAAAAGGAGCAAAATTAGCGACTAAGAAAGCCGCTGTTGCAGCTAAGAAGCGTGGGGCTGATGTAATGCTGCCTAATAAGCAACAAGCAAAACAAGTTCTTAAGGCTGTAGCAGAGGGTGATAAAAAGAAAATTCGAATTGATAAAGGACATAAATTAAAAGATGGTAGTGGAAAGACAGGGTATCCACATGGTCATGTTGAGGGGGTAAAAGGACACACTTTTTGGGGAAGTATTTTGTCAGCACTAGTTACTCTTGATTATATACTTGGGGAGTTAGACCCAGAACTCAGCTGTTCTGACTTAGATTGTAACCGTAATGGCATACCTGATGATCAAGAGGATGATAATGATACAAATAATCAACCATCGACTGACAACCCCAATAATCCTCTAAATACTGATCCGAATAATCAGAGCAATGATAATAATGGCGATCCAACTGAAGTTGATACTTCTGGGTCTGTAAATTGTAATGGCAGAGCCACAAGAATACCCTGTTAATTATGAAGAAAATTGTATAGTTCCACTGGAATATAATTTTATAAAATGACTAAACGTAGAACCAATATTATATATTTTAGTAATTAGGCCGTAGACTCATTAAATCGCATCCAAATTCTGATAGAAGCAAGCTTTATCATTGCCATAAATGATGCCCCCAGTTTGTCATAACGGGTTGCGACC
>NVVM01000055.1 GCA_002402225.1 Alphaproteobacteria bacterium | reverse complement strand
TCAATAACTTGTTAATGGCGGTGATGGGCAACTCCGAGCGGGCCCTGGAGGTGTTGCCCAAAGACAATGCCGTATACCAGGATATCGAAGATGTTTTAATTAAATCTTGTGAGCAAAATGACTGGCCTTATATTTCTGTCCTTCACGGGATTATTCGGGAATTAGGTCTTCATTTGGGGCAAAAAAGTATTGCGCGGCCCGGTCTTCAACATCAAATGAATGATGAATATTTCGCCCGGATTGATGCCATGCAATATACCCTGATGCATGATGATGGCCAAAATCCGGAGGGGATAAAAACCGCAGATATTATCTTGCTCGGGGTATCCCGAACCTCTAAAACCCCCACAAGCATCTATCTGGCCAATAAAGGGATGAAAACGGCAAATATACCCATTGTGCCAGACCAAAAATTGCCGCGTGAATTAGATGATTTGGACGGAAAATTTGTTGTGGGTCTGATTAACAGTGTGGATCGGCTGGTTCAAATCAGGCGCAACCGTTTGTTGTCTCTGAAAGAAGAAAAAGAAACCACTTATGTCAATGAAGAAGCCATAAAAAAAGAAGTTCAGCAGGCCCGGCGGCTTTTTTCCGGACGCGGCTGGCCCGTCATCGATGTGACCAGAAGATCCATCGAAGAAACGGCGGGCGCTATTATGAATTTGAAATATCGGTTTGATGATGAAAAAGAAAAAAGAGATGTCGCTGATTCTGGTATTAGCTAATATCTCACACGGGTTCATTGGTTAGAAATATGAAAAAAGATTCAAAAATAAAGGCCGGTGTGGTTGGTTGGCCTATCAGCCATTCCCTTTCCCCTCGCTTGCATGGTTATTGGCTGGATAAATATGACATTCCGGGTGAATATTTGCCCTATGCGGTTAAGCCGGAGGCCTTGGGGGAATTCTTGAAATCTTTGGCCAAAAAACAAATCACAGGCTTAAACCTGACCGTTCCCCATAAAGAAATTGTGCGACCATTTCTGGATGAAATAGATGAGGTTGCCCAGAGAATTGGCGCGGTGAATGTCATCACCGTTCAAAAGGATGGCCGCCTGTTTGGCCGCAATACGGATGGTATTGGCTTTCTGACCAACCTTAAAACAAGCGTCCCCACATGGTCATCCAGTGGGTCATCTAATGGGGCGGTCGCGGTAATCATTGGCGCGGGCGGCGCGGCGCGGGCCGCGATCGTCAGCTTGCTGGATGACGGCATTTCAGAAATCCGGCTGATAAACCGGACGCGCGACCGCGCTGAAAAGCTCGCCGAAATATATAATGATCCCCGCATAACGGTCTGTGATTGGCAGGATCGATCAAAATATATATCTGGCGCGGCACTGCTGGTTAACACGACGAGCCTTGGCATGAAGGGGCAACCCCCATTGGATATTGATCTGTCTGAATTACCTCTTACGGCGGTGGTATATGATATTGTCTATAACCCTCTGGAAACGCCGCTTTTAAAACAAGCAAAATTACGCGGCAACCCTTATGTTGATGGACTGGGAATGTTATTATATCAAGCGGCCCCGGCCTTTCAGGGCTGGTTTGGACGGGCGCCAGAAGTGGATCAAAATCTTCGTCATTATATTTTAGAGGCTTTGTGATGAGTCCAKATAAAATAACGGTTATTGGCCTGACCGGATCTATCGGTATGGGAAAGACGGAAACCGCAAAAATGTTTGAGAGGGCTGATATCCCCGTGTTTGATTCTGATGCGGCAGTACATATTTTGATGGGCAAAGACGGGGCTGCCGTACCCTTGGTGAGCGGCATTTTTCCAAATGTTATGACCCCAAACGGTATTGATCGGAAAGCCTTGGGGGCAAGGGTTTTTGATGATCCGGCGGCCTTAAAACAGCTGGAATCTATTTTGCACCCCATGGTATCTGATATGCGGCAGAGTTTTTTTGATCAGGCAAAGGCAGAAGGCCATGATCTGGTGGTGGTGGATGTGCCATTGCTGTTTGAAACAGGCGGGGAAAAACAATGTGATTTTACCGTTGTGGTTTCCGCGCCGCTTACGATTCAGCGCCAGCGCGTATTATCCCGCCCCAACATGACCGTGCAAAAATTCGAAAATATTCTGGCCCAGCAAATGCCGGACGAAGAAAAAAGGCGGCGGGCTGATTTTATCGTTCAAAGCGACCGGGGTATAAGCTATGCTGAGGATCAGGTTGCTAAAATCATTGAAAAATGCAGGCTTAAAAAGCAGGATAAAAAATAAATGCGGGAAATCGTTTTTGATACGGAAACAACAGGGTTTGATCCTTTTACAGGCGACCGGCTGGTGGAAATTGGCTGCGTTGAGGTGGAAAATTATTTGCCCACGGGCCGCATTTATCATCAACATGTCAATCCGGAACGGGATATGCCGGAAGGGGCGTTTCGTATTCATGGGCATAGCGCGGATTTTCTTAAGGGTTTTCCAACATTTTCTGAAATTTACCCGGCATTTATTGACTTTGTCGGGGACGCTAAACTGGTGGCCCATAACGCCAGTTTTGACATGAAATTTRTCAATTGGGAATTATCGAAGGTTGGCCATAAAGAATACCCGAGCAGCCGGGCGGTGGACACTCTTGAAATCGCGCGCCGGAAATTTCCGGGTTCGCCCAATACTCTTGATGCCTTATGTAAAAGATTCGCCATTGATAATTCAAGCCGCGTCAAACATGGGGCTTTGCTTGATGCAGAATTATTGGCAGAGGTTTATCTGGAATTGAGGGGCGGCCGGCAGCGCGGCCTTGCCTTGGACGCGCAAGAAAAAACCACCGCCAACAACATTATTCAAACACAGGAGCGCATCTTTCGCGAAAGCCGTCCGCATAACCCTTCAGAAGAAGAATTGAGGCGCCATGAGGCGTTTGTGATTGCCTTGGGCGAAAAAACACTTTGGGTAACAAAAAGTAATTCTTCAAAATAAAACCCCCGGACAATTAAGTCTGGAGGCTTTAAAGTAAACGATAGGTTAAGCGGCTTAATTAACGACTACATCATCTTTTGGTTCGGCCTGATCCTGTATATTTTGCATTTGCTGCTGATATAAAGCGGCAAAATCAATAGGCTCCAACATCAATGGTGGGAAACCACCGTCCCGCGTAACGTCAGCAACAATGCGGCGGGCAAAAGGGAATAACTGGCGCGGGGCTTCGATCATAAGAAACGGTTGCAGGGTATTTTCCGGCAGGTTCTTTGCGGCAAAAAGCCCTGAATAAACCAGCTCTGCCACAAAGGCAATATCATCGCCTGCCTTGGCTGTGGTGGTTATTTTCAGATCGACTTCGTAGATATCTTCCCCCACGGCCTTGGCGTTCAGGTTAACATTGATATCCATGGAAGGTTTTTCCTGAGATAATTTTTGCAATGTTTGCGCAGGCGTCGGGTTTTCAAAAGACAGGTCTTTGATATATTGGCCAAGAATGCTAATTTGAGGGCCGGTATTTTCACCAGCAAGGTCTTTATTTTCTTCTGCTTTGTTTTCTGTTTCGTCTGACATAAATATATCCCAATTGCTATAATGGTTTCTTATAAAAATATGTGGCTATCATGGATTGTGCTTTAGCACAAGGTGAAGATGGTGAAAGCTTCAAATATCTGCTATATTATGTTGTTTGGCGCTTAATTATCCATAGACACTAGCCCTTGTGGTCAATATTTTTGGGGTCATCTTTTTCTTCTTCATATTCCCCGTTTATGATGATTCCTTCGGGGGAATTATGGCTGTTTTTATATCCTGAAGTGTTTTTGTAAAAACTGTTGCGAATATTATGCACAATGATTTTTCCAAGGACGGCCCGGATCGGGGGGGTCGCCAACAACACAGCAATACTATCGGTAATGAAACCAGGTAAGAGAAAAAACAGCCCGGCGACTAATAAAAAGAAACCATGCAAAATATCCTCCACGGGGCTTTCGCCCCGCTGCAATGTTTCATGCATACGGTTCAAGACCATTATGCCCTGCTGACGGATCAGATAAACCCCGATGACAGCGGTCAAGATGGTGAGCAACAGGGCCTGAAACCCGCCAATAGCACYGCCAACCTCMAGAAAAACCAGAAATTCCAGATAGGGTACGCTAAGAAGTATGATCAATATCAGCAAAGGCATGTTTTTGGACTCTTAAATATAAAATCAGGGACCTATTGTTTGATAAAATAAAAATCTGTATTTAAATTTATCATAATAAGGCTTATATATACAGGCTATATAAGTATTATTCATCTTTAGCCAAGGCGTGGAACAGAAAAAAATGCAAACGGAAACCGAAAGCGTAGAACTTATTGTAATTTTGGCACTGGTTGCCGTGTTTATTTTGTTTCAGCTTCGCCGGACGCTGGGCAAAAAAACGGGTTATGACCCGACCAAAGACCAACCCAAGGATAAAGATGCCGCTTATGGTGATCAGAATGACGACCAGCGCAGTCAAAATAATGCAGATGATGAAGATAATGTCTATCCTATTTTGCCAGATGCAGCTCAGGTTGAGCCAGCTGTTAATTTAGGCCTTTCAAAATCATCACCATTTTACGCCGTGATTGAAAAGATACATCAAATTGATCCCTCTTTTAACGTGCTGAGCTTTTTTGATGGGGCCGAATATGCTTATGGTCTGGTTTTAAATTCTTTTTGGAACAAGGACAGAAAAACTCTGCGCAGCATGCTGAGCCGGCAGGTTTATGATCAGTTTTCCGGGGCCATTGATGATATGGAGAAAAAGAAGCTGCGTCATGAAAACAGGCTAATGGATGTTGAAAAAATTGATCTTCTTGATGTGACGCTGACGGGCAGCCTTGCGGAAGTCACMGTTGAATTTACCAGTCATATGATTATGTYAACGCGCGATGCGGACGRCAGGATTATTGAGGGCAACGCAGACAGGGCTATTAAAATATCCGACATTTGGACATTTTGCCGAGACGTGAAAAGCACAGACCCCAACTGGACGCTGGTTGCGACGCGTACGGGCTAAACCATAGAATGATATAACGCCATGTGGAAATCTTTTATAATTGCCGGCACGGGGGCTTTATTTCTATTATTCTTGTGGGTTTTGGTAAGGGATGAGGCCCCCCGAAAAGAGCCTGAATTTATGGCTGTGCCTTATAGTGATCTTGAATATTGGTCATCGGATCCACAAAGTCAGGCGCTGGCGGCCTTTAAAAACTCTTGCCGCGTATTTCTGTCCTGGCCCGTGACAAAAATAATATCTCCGGAAAGTCTTGGTGGTCGCGCCGGGGATTGGCACCCCTCTTGTCAATTAGCCGAGACGTTAGAGGTGCCAACAGATAATCAAGCCAAAGAATTTTTTGARCARYATTTTACGGTTATTTCTTATGCCAAAGATACAGAAGGGYTGTTCACGGGATATTTTGCACCGGAATACCATGGCAGCGATAAACCGTCCGCAGAATATAACTATCCTCTTTATGGCCTGCCGGGGGGCTTAAAAACTTTGGACCTTGGAGATTTCCGCGCTGATTTAAAAGGAAAAACCATCATTGGCGAAGTCAGGGACGGCGCGTTTGTGCCCTATAAAGACCGTGAAATAATCGATAGGGGCGCGTTGGAAAATCAAGCACTGGAGCTGGTTTGGTTAAAAGACCCGGTAGATGCTTTTTTTATGCATATTCAAGGTTCTGGCATTATCCGYTATAAAAATGGTGATCAGAAACTTTTTGGCTATGCCGGCAAAAATGGTAAGGCGTATCACGCCATTGGAAAATTTTTAATTCAGAGCGGCGAGATTGAAAAACAGGATATGTCCATGCAGGCAATCAGGGGCTGGATCAATGATAATCCCTTGCAGGCTGAGGCATTGATGTGGAAAAACCCGTCATATGTTTTTTTTAGGGCCATGGATGGTCACTTACCGGTTGGGGCCATGAATGTGGAACTTACTGCCGGAAGGTCACTGGCGGTAGACCGTAAATTTGTGCCATTGGGCATTCCTGTTTGGCTCGACCTTAAATCATCTACAGAAATTACAGATCCCATCAGACGACTGGTTATCGCGCAAGATACKGGCGGCGCGATCAAGGGCCGGGTACGGGGCGATGTTTATTGGGGCATTGGCGAGGATGCCGGTTTAATGGCGGGCCCCATGAAGGATTTAGGCCGGTATTATTTCTTGTTACCAAATGATTTGGCCCAAAAACTATTATCTGATCAAAATACATCGCTTACAAAGGCTGGCCCGTAATGGGCGGTAAAAAACCACGGGACAGCTTAAGCGCGGAGGAAAAAAAACTCTGGCAGAAAGTCACTGAAAATATTACGAGATTAAACAATAATCAAGTCATGACCCCCCTTGTCCGCRAGTCGTTTTATTTAAATAATGTGTCAGAAAATTTTTCTTTTAACACCCAGAAACCCTTAACTGCCCCTGCGGCGCGGTTAAATGAGCAGGCTTTCTCGCTTAAAGATATTGATCATAACTGGCACCAGAAACTGCGGCGCGGCAAGGCAAAACCCGAAGGAAAAATCGACCTTCACGGCATGTCTCAAGATCGGGCTTTTGATGCGCTCACCCGTTACATCGAAGAGGCGCACCGCTGCGGTAAAAGATCAATTTTGGTGGTTACGGGCAAGGGTCGCCAAAAAACTGGTGCCAAAGGAAGTGGGATCTTAAGGGCTAATGTGCCAAGGTGGCTGTCTCAGGGGGCCTTGGCGCAATATATTGTCTCTTATTATTCGGCTAACATCGAACATGGCGGAGACGGCGCGTTATATGTGGTCTTGAAGCGGGGGCAGAACGTAAAGCAGGGCGCACCGCCGGGGGCGAATATATGACACCACTTGGTAAAAAAATAAGGCAGCTTAGGGCGGACAAAGCCGTGAGCCAAAAGCAGATGGCATCAGATTTACATATTAGCCCGGCGTATCTGTCCGCATTGGAGCATGGCCACCGGGGCCAGCCTACGTGGGCCTTGGTGCAAAAGGTGATCAGCTATTTCAATTTAATTTGGGATGACGCAGAGGAGATCGAGCAGCTGGCCCGGGAATCGCGTCCGAAAATCACGCTGGATACATCAGGATTATCACCGGAAGCCGTGATAATGGCCAATCAGCTGGCCGATAATATTCGCCGCCTTGCGCCAGATCATATTGCGGAAATCACCAAAATTCTCAGTAATATCCCCAAGAAATAAATGCTGAGAAATAAACCCTATTTCTCGGGCCCGGCACTATCGGGAATAATCAATATAGAGGTGATTTGATTGCGGCGTCTTTTTAAGACCTCAAAAGTAAAGCCGGGGGTGGTCGATGTTTGCGTAAAACGCTGGCCAGGAAGGGGAATTGTTTCTGCAATATCAATGACATGTCCGGCAATCGTTGTCACATGCTCATCATTTAAGTTCCAATTAAATTGGCGGTTTAAGTCACGAATTGGTGTATCGCCTCGGGCAATGACCGACCCATTTTTCAAGGGTTTAATTTCCTCGGAAGACGTGTCATGTTCATCATAAATTTCACCGACAATTTCTTCCAGAATATCTTCAAGGGTTGTTACCCCCATAAAGTCGCCATATTCATCAACCACCAAAGCAAAGTGGGAATTTTTTGCTAAAAACAGGGCTAATTGTTCTTGCAGGCTGGTTGTTTCTGGTACAAACCATGGGTCATGGGCAATTTTGGTGAAATCAATATTTTTTGCTGAACCGCCATTGGCCTTGATGGCGCGCAATACTTCCTTGGCATGAATGACGCCGATAATATTGTCGGGATCTTCCCGCCACAGGGGCAGCCTTGTATGGGGGCTATTGACCAATTGGGCAAAAATATCATCACTATTGTCATCCGCATTGATCATTTCCACATTTTTGCGATGTACCATGACATCTTCAAGCTGAACATCCTGTAAATCAAGAATACTGTCGAGCATGTCTTTATTGTATTTGATCAGGCCACCTTCGTGGGCTTGAAAACTAATGGCGCCCCGAATTTCATCATGAGCCGAGAACAGTTTTTGTCCGACAATGTCAATGCCGACCATCTTTAAGGTTCCCCGGACAATATATTGAACCAATGTCATGAAGGGTGCAAAAAGCATGACGACTAATTTGACAAAAGGGGCGGCTTTTAACGCGACGCGCTCAGGGTTGGAAATGGCGTAGGTTTTAGGCAATACATCCGCAAAAACAAGTATGATTACGGTCATGACCAATGTGGCATAGACCACGCCGATTTCGCCAAATATCCGGATAAAAAATGCTGTGGCAAGGGCGGATGCCAAAATATTCACCAGATTATTACCGAGCAGAATGGCTCCGATCAGGATTTCTGTATTATCGATGAGTTTTTCTATCACCTTGGCCCGTTTGTTGCCTTCTTTGGCCAAGCGATGAATTCGCGAAGGAGATGTGGCCGTTAATGCAGTTTCCGAACCAGAGAATGTTCCTGATAAAATGATCAAAAATAAAATGATRYSGGMNAAAMTWAGGATTTCTATTATAAAATATGTTGTCATGAAGCCTATACCGAAAAAGTTTTTAGTTAATAATATGAATTGGATTTTATGTTTAATTTATGGCGGCCTGGAAAATTTCTTTGACATCTTTGGAGTCTATCTTGTTGCTCAAAAAAGCCTTTCCAATCGCGGATACTATCACAAAATTCACCCGCCCACCGGATTTTTTTTTATCTTGTAAAACATGGTCATATAATCGCTCCGCCGTCATTTTAACCTGTGATATTGGGTGGCCCATTTTGCTTACGCGTGTTGGCAGGGCCATATCTTCCAGATGATTTTGCAGCCTTTCGGCATCTTTTTTGGGACAAAGGCCCATTTTAACCGATAAATTAAAGGCCATGACCATACCAATGGCGACGGCCTCCCCATGGAAAAGAAGCTCTGAATAGCCGGCTTCTGCCTCCAGCGCGTGACCAAAAGTATGACCAAGGTTAAGCAGCGCCCGATTGCCGCGCTCTTTTTCATCCTCGGCAACAATGCGCGCCTTGGTTTGACAGCTTTTGACAATGGCGCTCATTCGGGCCTCAGGGTCGCCGGCGATAATTTTCTGGCCGTTCTTTTCTAGCCAGCCGAAAAACGCCGCATCGTCAATCAGGCCGTATTTTACCACTTCTGCATATCCGGCCAACAGATGCCTTTTGGGCAGGCTGTTCAAACTGCTGACATCGGTCAGAACGAGACAAGGCTGGTGAAAGCTGCCCACAAGATTTTTGCCGCGCGAGCTGTTGATACCGGTTTTGCCGCCGACAGAACTATCAACCTGAGCCAAGAGTGTGGTCGGGATTTGGATAAAATCAATGCCGCGCATGTAAATGCTGGCGGCAAACCCCACCAAATCACCAATAACGCCGCCGCCAAAAGCGACGATTATATCATTTCGCTCTAATTTTAAAGACAGTAGCTGATCCAGAAGATGCTCCAAATGGTGAAAGGATTTTGTGGCCTCTCCTGCTGGCATAATGATGGTGTCAAATTCTATGTTTGCCGAGACAAGAGATTTTTCAAGGCGCGGGAGCTGGTGTTTCGCGACATTTTCATCTGTAATAATCACCGTTCTCAGCCTTGGCAACAGGGGGGCGATAAGCGCGCCGGCCTGATCCAGCAGCCCCTCACCCACAAGGATATCATAACTATGGCTTTCCAGAGAAACCGTGATTTTCTGGGTCATTTTTTTTCTCTGTTCTTCATTTCAGAAATCTTTTTTGGCGCAAGATACTGGTTAAGCTTGCGAATAATATCATTGACCACTTTTTCATGAGGCCCGGCACCGGTTTCTACTGTAATGGCGGCCTGTCCATAGACGGGGTAGCGTATTTTGGCAAGATTCCGCAATATTTCTTCGGGGTTTCCCGCGCGAAGAAGGGGGCGGGTATTGCGCCGGGATGTCCGTTCCACCAAATGATCAATATCTGCCCTTAACCATATCGTGATGGTTTTTTCGAGCAATCTTTTGCGGGTTTCCCTATTCATAAAGGCCCCGCCGCCCGTGCCAAGAATATTGGGCTGATCAGAAATCAGGCGGCTGATGACTTTTCTTTCTCCTGTGCGGAAGTCTTCTTCGCCAAATTTTTCAAAAATTTCACTTACGGTATGATCTGCCGCAATTTCAATTTCGGCATCGGAATCAACGAAGGACAACCCAAGCTTGCGCGCCAGACGCACACCAACAGTTGTTTTTCCTGACCCCATAAGGCCGATCAGGGATATACTCTTGGTTAAAGGGTATCTTAACCGGTCATTGGGAAATTTTATTTTGGTTTTCTGTACACGTTTCATGATGCTATACTTCTTAGCACGGCTTTTAAATTTATACATATAGAAAGTCATAAAAACACCATATTTTTTTCGGACATTAATCTTGAAAAATCCGGAAAGTGAGTGGGCGCTTTACGATTGATGATGATATGGTTAGAATGAAACGATTGTCAGACAATATTTTTATTATAGTAGGGAAAAGCAGAAATAATGGGTAAATTTTGGTTCGTGATTATCATATTAATTTTATTAGCAATTCTTGGGGGCGGGCTTTATTTAATGACTGTTGAAATTGATCCTCCCAGGAATCAAGTGGAAAAAACATTACCCGACGATATATTTCCTCAATAATGTAAATTTAACAGATTTTAAATTTTTTCAGGAATTTATCGGTATTGATTAGGAAATAATATGATCCGCAAAAAACTTATACATGCCGGTTTTGTAATAGCGGCAGGTTTTAGTCTGTTACCTATAGGGCCTCTTATGGCTCAACAGGAAAAACCTTCCAAAGAAACTTCAGCCAAAACAATAAAAACCTCTGAATTAGCCCCGCCGGATAAAAAACCGGCAAGGGCACTGCCAAGGTCTATATTGTTCCCTGCGGGCGCGCCGGGCCCCTATATTCCACTAGATATTCCACTAGAAAAAAACCCCCCAGAAAAAAAATATGAAGAACAGCCCTCCCTCAACGAGACACTATATAATCCTTTAGCGGCGCAAGAAGCCCCTGTTGCCCCGCAGCCATCCGAAGCGATTGGGCAGAATGATTTTGACGTGGAAGCCATAGAGCTCGTTGAACCCGTTCCTGCGGCAAAAGGTTTATTAAGAGAAGAAAATGGTGGATTTCCGGTGAGCCTGTGGCAGGGGTCTGATCGCGCGCGCATTGAACAATTGCTGGCCGCTCTGTCCGTGCCAAGCCGGTCACCGGTTATGGCAGGCTTGACCAGAAAACTTCTTTTGTCAGCGGCTGAGGTTCCTAAGGCGCGGCATTCAGGTGATGTGGATATAGGGCCAGAAAAATCCGAAGACTTAAAAGATTTCTTATCGCTTAGAATTCGAAAAATCTCGGAAATGGGTGATTTGAAAGCGTTGGTATCTTTCTTGAATTTTTTGCCTCAAGATTCTTATGCGAAAGACCAAAAAACCAGTGACCTGATGTTGATGTCCGGCGATATTNCTGCGGCATGTTTGCTCGCGCGGCAGGCCATAGAGGATACGCTATCCAGTAGCCCCTATTGGTTGAAGCTGTTGGCTTTTTGTCAGGCCATGGAGGGAAATGCCGAGGGCGCAGGGCTGACCATTGAATTTCTTATGGAGCAGGGCGATACGGATTTCATATTCTATGATTTAATCAACAAACTTTCTTCAAAAGAAGAGGCCGATGAAAGAAGCGTCTCCCTATCATCCGGGTTATCTCAGATGAATCCCATGATATATAGTATTTTGACGGTATTGGAGCAACCTATTGAGGCAGAGATGTTTCGGCAAGCTTCGGCATTGGTTTTATATGCGCTTTCCGGCAACTCTAATGTGAATAAAACCGACCGGCTTCTGGCGGGCGCGCARAGTTACCAGAAGGCAACTTTTCCGGTTGATAGGTTCATCCCGCTTTTGAGTAATATCCGCTTTTCGGATGATGAATATGCCAATGCAATCGCGATTTCCAGAATGGATGACACGGTTATGGGGGATGTTCTGCTTTATCAATCCGCCGCCAGGCAAATAAGTGACATACAAAAAGCGGAAACCTTAAAAGTCATATGGGACAGGGCTACCGTGAATAGCGACTTGCCGCGCGCCGCCCTGCTAAATTCGCGGACGGTGCAAACATTGATCCCGTCAGAAGAACTGCTATTTCACGCCCATCATATTACGCGCGCGCTGTTATTGGCGGGTCAGGACAGAAAGGCATGGGACTGGTTCAGCTTTGTTCGAACGGCGGCCTTTGCCGGGCATGTGGATGCGACGCGGGCCTTGGTGGATATATGGCCTATGATGATTGTTTCGGGGATGACGGCTTCGGCTCAAAACAATGATCTGCCCTGGTCTAAAGAAATCCTTGATTTCTGGTGGAATGGTCAGATGGTTTTGTCACCGGATCTGCGGCAGGAAAAGGCCGCTTTATTCTATTCTGTCGCCGAAGCCTTGGGATTAATCGTCCCGGAAGCCATGTGGCAGGAGCTTACCGCGCCCATAAAAATTGACCAAGGCCGCGCGCTGCCTGTTCCAATCCCCGTGTCCATCTGGCGCAGCCTGATACAATCGGTTTCTGAGAAAAAACTGGGAGAAACGATTTTGCTATGTCTCTTGGCGCAGGCACCAAATCTTGATCCCACAGGCGCCAGTGCCATTATCAGGGCCCTAAGGTCTATGGGTCTGGAGGTTGAGGCCCATGACTTTGCCCTTGAAATTCTGGCCAAYAATGGTTTCTGAYCYTATTYTGATCAATCAGTTTCTGGAGATGCTGGSGGCSGAAAGGGGCGCATCAAAYAACACGCTTGAGTCTTATGCCCGCGACCTTGATCAACTGTCGCAAARYKCYCCYGCSCCRYTGAATGACATCWCGCGGGATSAGGTGCGGGCGTATCTYWCCCTSTTGCARARAAMKGGCCTGGCCGCCCGAACGCARGCCCGAAAATTATCAASYMTGCGGCAGTTTTTTAAATTTCTTTATGGSGAAGGCCTGCGGGGCGACAATCCCGCGCTTGGTATCGACAGCCCCAGAATTGGACAATCCCTGCCGAAATTATTAAGCGAAGAYCAGGTCAGTAAATTACTGAAACTGGTTGAGGCCCGAGCACAAAATAAACGGGCACAAAATAAATCGGATATTAAATCGCTCAGGCTTCATGCGCTGATTGAATTATTATATGCCACCGGCCTGCGCGTGACGGAACTTGTCAGCCTGCCGCTTGGCGCGGTCAGAAGCGGCCAGCCGTATATTTTTGTTCGCGGCAAGGGCAATAAAGAGCGCCTCGTGCCCATGAATGACCGCGCGATCAAGGCTTTGGAAGCTTATATAGAAGCCATGACGTCACTTTCTCCGGACAGCAGCAGCAATAAATGGTTATTTCCCTCGCGCGGGGCCAAGGGACATTTAACCCGTCACCGTTTTGCCCAGTTGTTGAAAAAAATCGGGGCAGAGGCCGGGATTCTTCCCAGCCAGCTTTCCCCCCATGTGCTGCGTCATGCTTTTGCCACTCATCTCTTGTCGCGCGGCGCTGATTTGCGGGCGGTGCAGAAAATGCTCGGTCATTCKGAYATYASYACMACCCAGATTTATACCCATGTTTTGGAAGAAAGACTAAAATCGCTCGTTCAGCAGAAACATCCTCTTTCCAAGGCGTAAAATGGCGGGTATAAGGACGGTGTGAAGCTTAACGATTTAAAATTTAGGTTATTTTTGAGAAATATATATGCTGACTTATCTTGATTTTGAGAAACCCATTGCCGAGCTGGAAAGCCGGATACGTGATATGAACAACCTCGAAAGCGGTGARGARATCAATATTGCCGAAGAAGTCGGGCGGCTTGAAGGCAAGCGGGACAAGCTACTGCGCGATACTTACGCCAAATTAACGCCCTGGCAGAAGATTAAAGTGGCCCGCCATCCACAGCGGCCCCATTTCAAGGATTATGTGGCGCAATTGATCACGGATTTTATGCCCTTGGCGGGGGATCGGGCCTTTGCTGATGATGTGGCTATTATGGGCGGTCTTGGCCGCTTTAACGGCCAGTCAGTGGTGGTCATTGGCCATGAAAAAGGCCATGACACCCAAAGCCGGATCAAGCATAATTTTGGCATGGCGCGGCCGGAAGGCTACCGTAAAACCGTTCGGCTGCTGAAATTGGCGGAACAATTCGATATTCCGGTGATCACTCTGGTCGATACTTCCGGCGCGTATCCCGGGATTGGCGCCGAAGAACGCGGACAGGCCGAAGCCATCGCCAGATCAACCGAAACCTGCCTTGGTTTGAAAGTACCGCTCGTATCCATCATTGTGGGCGAAGGCGGCTCGGGCGGCGCGGTCGCCCTTGCGGCCGGAAACCGGGTGATGATGATGGAACATTCGGTTTATTCTGTGATTTCACCCGAAGGCTGCGCGTCCATTCTATGGCGCACGTCTGATAATGCCGAGGATGCGGCAAACGCCCTGAAGATCACGGCGCAGGATTTGCTGAAATTACAAGTGATTGATGAAATAATCCCCGAACCGGTTGGCGGCGCGCACCGGGATCATCAATTGACCATGGAAGCCATCCGTAAAACGCTTGAAACCGCCCTCAGCGAACTCTCCGCCCTCAGCGGCGAAAAACTCAAAACCCTCCGCCGCGAAAAATTCCTCAATATGGGCCAGAATATGGGCAAAGTCGGGTTTTAAGAGAAGGTTCAAAAAGAACCACGGGAGTTTCCACAACACTCTATCTATCTATCATCTCTATCGCGCGCGGATGTGTCAATAACGGCGGCGGCCACCATAGCAAGTCCTCCCACAGCACCAACCATAAATATGGTTTTTCCGATACCGCCTTTTTTATCTTCGGCGTAATTCATGCGCAGCATGCCATTTTGATAGACGAAGGTTTTCTGTCCAACAAGGGATAGGTTCTGAAAACCATTTTCGGAGAAATTGAAGGATATAAGGTCGGCATTTAACATCGGGCGATTGGACAGGGGGTAATTGTTATCCCATCGGGCCCCGCCGTTAAATTCCTGGGTCATATTCAGCCGGAGACCATATTTTAACTTGTCTTCATTCTTTTTGGTGGGCCCAAAAGGAACGCGCAGATAAAAACCGGCATTGAGACTTCGGTCATTGAGGTAGTAATCTTGAGCATGTGATGGAGTTGSYAKYMKRKCWMKRWKCWTWSSMKMCAWRKTKGYMKKAAYMWTWAAAMCAMRMMMWGYMWRWWTTKMTTSTWTRRMGWMKWSYWWAMKCWTRWSGGCCNWYYTKTKRWTKRSRTKMWKKAGCGATATCAATAAAACAATCATCACTGGCGGCTATGGCAAAGGCCGCTGCGCCCGCGAGAGTGATAACGCCGACTGTGGCAAAAATCCAAGTGATGGTGCTGGTTCCACCTTCACTGTCGTCACTTTTTTCAGCATGAAGGACGCCATTTTGATAGACGAAGGTTTTCTGTCCGACGAGGGACAGGTTCCGGAAACCACCCTCAGAGAAATTGAGTGATATAAGGTCGGCACTCAACATCTGACGGTTGGACAGGCGATAGTTATTACCCCATTGTGACCCGCCATTAAATTGCTGCGTCATATTGAGCCGCAGACCATACTTCAACCTGTCCTCATTCTTTTTGGCGGCCCCAAAAGGAACGCGCAGATAAAAACCGGCATTGAGGCTTCGGTCATTCTGGTAAAAGCCCTGAGCATGGGCTTGAACCGGCATCAGGGTAAAAGATATGGTTACCCCGACCATAAGTAGTGTGAGCAGGAATTTTGACAGTATCTGCGATAATTTATACATTTCTGACGCTCCGTAGATTATGGTTATTTGTTATCATTGCGGGACTTGGCGAAAACCATTGTCATCATCTTTGGTGATGGCATAAATAGCTGTAGCCCCGACAAACAAAACACCAACCCCTGCTAATGCCCAGATTGCCGGATGAGTTCCGCCTTTTTTACCTTCCGCATAATTCATGCGCAGCAGGCCATTTTGATAGACGAATGTTTTCTGTCCGACGAGGGACAGGTTTCGGAAACCACTCTCAGAGAAATTGAGTGATAGAAGGTCAGCATTCAACATCTGACGGTTGGACAGGCGATAGTTATTATCCCACTGTGACCCGCCATTAAATTGCTGCGTCATATTTAGCCGCAAACCATATTTCAACTTGTCCTCATTCTTTTTGGCGGGGCCAAAAGGAACGCGCAGATAAAAACCGGCATTGAGGCTTTTATTCTGAATATAAAGATCGCTAAAGGCATAGGACGGAAAAGAAATTCCGATCACTAATATGCTTGAAAGAATGAGATGGAGAAAAAAGTTTTTTATCATGAGCCCCCCTCGGATATAATGGGATGTTGATATACTCTCAACCTATGGGGGGAAGTCTATATATTCTCCGATACCGTGTCAAGGCGGCCCTATTTACAGCGCCCCGTGGCAATGTTTGTATTTTTTGCCGCTGTCGCAGGGGCAGGGGTCGTTGCGGCCGACTTTGGGGACGACTTTTCCGTGGCAATGTTTGTATTTTTTACCGCTGCCGCAAGGACAGGGTGCATTGCGCGGGACATTGCCCCATGATTTTTGATCATCGGGATTGGCGGCAGCATTTTCACCGGTGGCGGCGTCCTTGTGGCTCGTATTTAATACGGAAAGATCGGGTTCYTTCAGCTCGGGCACGGGTTGTTCTGTTTGAATTTCAATATGGGACAGCAACATGACCACATTATCGCGGGTTTCCTCCAGCATGGTTTCAAACATGGCAAAGGCTTCTGTTTTATATTCATTGAGTGGGTCACGCTGGCCGTAAGCGCGCAGCTGAATAACCTGACGCAGATGATCCAGTTGCGCCAGATGGTCTTTCCAGTAACGGTCTATGGCCTGAAGCAAAATACTGCGTTCTACCTGCCGCATGATATCCGGCCCGAAATCGGCCGCGCGTTTTGCCATAAAACGATCCGTCTCGTCAATCAGGCGGTCTTCAAAGCCSTCSGCRTCGATRYCTTCTTCCTTGACCCATTCCTTGAGCCCGAAATCGCGGCCGAAAATCCGGGTGGCTTCGATGCTCATGCCATTTATATCCCAATCCTGGGGGTAGGCCCGGGGCGGGATATATTTTGTCACAAGGTCATCAACCACCTGAACGCGCATATCGGCCAATGTTTCGGTCAGGTCATTGCTGACCATCACATCGCGGCGCTGATCATAGATGGCTTTACGCTGATCATTCATCACATTGTCGAATTTCAGCAGGTTTTTACGGATTTCATAGTTACGGGCTTCGACTTTTTCCTGTGATTTTTCAACGGCCCGGTTGAGCCAGGGATGAACCAGAGATTCCCCCTCCTCAAACCCGAATTTCTGCATGAGGCCATCCATGCGCTCTCCGCCAAAAATCCGCATTAAATCATCTTCCATGCTGAGGAAGAATTTTGAATGTCCAGGATCACCCTGACGGCCGGACCGGCCGCGCAGCTGATTATCTATGCGGCGGCTTTCATGGCGTTCTGTCCCTAAGACATAAA
>NVVM01000054.1 GCA_002402225.1 Alphaproteobacteria bacterium | reverse complement strand
GGCTCGTTCGGCAAAAATCGTCACCGCATCGGTCAGTCGTTGTCGGCAGGATACGGCATTTTCCGGAAAGCTGGTGGCCCGGACTATTTCGACTTCCCTTTCGGTGGCGCGCCGAAAAACCTCTGCGCAGAGATGGGCTTTTGAGTCAAAATATTTATAGACCGTACCGGTGGCAATCCCGGCTTCGCGGGCAAGGCGGCTGATGGTCAGGCCGCAAAAGCCGTCACTGGCGACGATAGAAACCGCTGTTTTCAGCAGGCTTTCATGTTGGGCTTTTTGGCGGGCGCGGGTTTTGGCGGTGGGGCGATAGGACATATTCGGCTTTCTTGATGTAAACTATGGCCAGTGTAACGCTTTATTTCCGGCTTGACAATAGACGTGAATCATGGTTCACTTCTTTAAGAAATGAATTGATGTTCATATTTTGGAGAATGACCATGGCCCCGCAGAGACCCTATGTCCCCACCAATGCTTATTGGCCCGAAACCCATGAGGTGATTAACCAGCCTCCGGCGCTGGAAAATTATAATTGTTACGAACAGGATATAGCTTTGCAGGAAGCCGTTGACGTTAACGGAGCCGGTTGGGCAGAGCAGGATTTACAGAATTTCGGGATTGTTACGGGCCGTGCCAAAGTGATTGAATGGGGGTTTCAGGCCAATGAAAACAAGCCGATCCTCCATACCCATGACCGTCATGGCCGGCGCGTGGATGAGGTACGTTTTCATCCTGCCTATCATCATCTGATGGATATGTCCATTAGTGAAGGCCTGCACGCGGCCCATTGGCAGACCCCAAAGGCCGGAGCCCATGTGTCCCGGGCGGCGAAATATTATATGATGTCACAGGTGGAAATCGGTCATTGCTGCCCTATCACCATGACCTCTGCGACGATTCCGGCTCTCAAAAATCAGCCTGACCTTTTCAAGCTCTGGGCACCAAAAATTATGGCGAGGCAGTATGACCCGCGCAATGTGCCGGACGGGGACAAGACCGGACTGACCATCGGCATGGCTATGACCGAAAAACAGGGTGGTTCTGATGTGCGCAGTAACAGCACACAGGCCTATGCCACCGGGCAGAGCGGGCCGGGGCAGGCTTATGAGCTGGTCGGCCATAAATATTTCGTATCCGCCCCCATGTGCGATGCCTTTTTGATGTTGGCCCAGACGGATAAGGGAGTATCCTGTTTCATCGTGCCGCGCTGGCGGCCTGATGGCAGCAAAAATCCAATCCAGATTCAGAAGCTAAAGAATAAAATGGGCAATGTATCCAATGCTTCCAGTGAAACTGAATTGCGCGGGGCCATGGGCTGGATGGTGGGCGNAGACGGGCGCGGGGTGGCCGCGATCCTCAATATGGTGTCCATGACCCGCTTTGATTGTATGATCGGATCGGCATCCGGTATGCGCCAAGCGGTGGCTCAGATCACCCATCATTGCAGCCAGCGCAGTGTCTTYGGCAATCTGTTGGCCCATCAGCCTTTGATGCAGAATGTTCTGGCTGACCTGATTTTGGAGAATGAGGCGGCCTTGGCCCTGACGATGCGCATTGCCCGGGCGCTGGACAATAGCGACAGTGATGAGGGAGAGAAGCTTTTGGTGCGCATGACAACGGCGGTGGGTAAATACTGGATATGCAAGCGTGCGCCGGGTCATGCCTATGAGGCCATGGAATGCATTGGCGGAACCGGGGTTATGGAGGATACCATCATGCCGCGCCTGTTCCGGGAATCACCGGTTAATTCCATCTGGGAGGGCAGCGGGAATGTGCAATGTCTTGATATGCTGCGGGCCATGCGAAAAAATCCCGGCTCTTTTGAGGCTTTCATGAGCGAACTGGACGGGGCCAAAGGACAGGACGCCCATCTGGATCGGGCGATTAATAACCTGGGCGGTTATTTCAGAAGTCAGAATGACATGGAATATCGGGCGCGAACCATTGTGGAAAAAATGGCGCTGGCCATTCAGGGGGCAAGCCTGATACAATACGGCGACCCCAAGGTGGCAGAGGCCTTTTGCGCGGCGCGCCTGTCAGGGGACAATTCAGGTTGGGTTTACGGTACTTTGCCCGCAGGAATAGACTGTGCGGCTTTGATTGAACGGGCCACGCMAAAAATATAATAATCTGACGACTAAACGACCGGGGAGGGTCATAAATATGAGCGATTTTTTTAACCTGTCCTATATTCCGGAACGCCTGGCATTGGTTCAAGGCGATAATATCGCCACCATCTTCGAGGGACGGCAGCATACATGGCGCGAATTTCAGAACCGGGTAACCCGGCTGGCGGGCGGCTTTGTGGCTTGCGGCGTGGGGCCGCAGGATTTCGTTGCGGTACTGGCGGAAAATTCAGATCGCTTCTTCGAGCTTTATTTTACCCCGGCATGGATCGGGGCCGTTCTGACGCCGCTGAATACCCGCTGGTCATATGGGGAAAATCTTTATGCTTTGCAGGACAGCGGGGCGAAAGTCCTGTGCTTTGATGACAGTTTCAGGGACATCGCCCGGCAGTTGAAAGAGAGCAGCGATCATGCCATAGAAATATTTATCTATATGGGGGAAGAAAACTGCCCTGCATGGGCGCGGGACTATGAACAGCTTATTCTGAACCATAATCCGGTACCGCAGATTCAAACCAAAGGGCATGATATGGCGGTCCTGATGTATACCGGCGGCACCACAGGTACGCCCAAAGGGGTGATGTTGTCGCATAGGGGAATATGGGCCAGCATCATGAGCGCGTCCCATGATATGGGCTGCCGGAAAGATGATATATATTTACATGCGGCCCCCATGTTTCATGCCGGCGACTTTGGGGTTTCCATGGCGATGGTCGTGGCCGGGGCGACACAGGTCATGATACGGCGGTTCAGTGTCGATGGCGTGCTGGACGCGATTTCCGGGCAGCATGTCACCACGACTCTTCTGGTGCCGACCATGGTCAAGATGTTATTGGCAGAGGAAAAAACCAAAATAACTGATATGCCCAGCCTGCGGCAGTTGATTTACGGGGCATCGCCCATGCCGGAAGGTCTGCTGATAAAATGTATGGCGCAGTTAACCGGCGTGGATATGGTGCAGGTTTACGGGCAGACGGAGCTGTCTCCTCTTGCGACTATCTTACCTGCATTTGATCATACGGTGGGCAATAAACGCCTGCGTTCTGCCGGGCGCTCCAGCTTGTGCGTATCCTTAAGAATAGAGGATGCAGAGGGTAATATTCTGCCCGCTGATGAGGTGGGGCAGGTTGTGGTTCATGGCCCCCATGTGATGCTGGGCTATTGGAATAAGCCGGAAATTACCGCAGAAACCCTGAAGGAAGGCTGGGTTTATACGGGGGATGCAGGTTATCTGGACAGGGATGGTTATCTGTATCTGGTGGATCGGCTCAAGGACATGATTATCACCGGTGCGGAAAATGTTTATTCCGCCGAAGTTGAAAGCGTTATTTCCCTTTGTCCCGGCGTTCTTGATGTGGCGGTTATTGGTATTCCGGATGCCGAATGGGGTGAGGCGGTTCATGCGCTGGTGATTCTGAAGGCGGGGGCGCAGGTCACGGAACAGGATATTATCCGTCATTGCAAAGACAGGATTGCCGATTATAAATGCCCCCGGCAGGTGGAATTTCGCCCTGATTTTCCCTTGTCWGCGGCGGGTAAAACCTTGAAGGCAGAGCTTAGAAAACCCTATTGGCCGGAAGGCGGGCGGCTTGTAAATTAACGGGAAGCGGTTAAGCTCATTAATTTAATCAGCCAAATATGTCATATTAACTATGGATAATGTATTTAATAAGACAAAAGTAGCCTGTTA
The DNA here is from genome assembly GCA_002402225.1 of Alphaproteobacteria bacterium. Lineage (GTDB taxonomy): Bacteria > Pseudomonadota > Alphaproteobacteria > Sphingomonadales > Emcibacteraceae > Paremcibacter. The sequence continues at coordinate 13,656 of NVVM01000054.1, read as the reverse complement.
TGACAAATGATTTATCGGATGAGGCTTTGTTGCGGCAGCTGGGAGAGAGGCTTCTTCAATATCGCTTGAACCGTAATATAACGCAGGCGGCCTTGGCTAAGGAGGCTGGTGTGTCTGCGCGTACAATCAATCGTGTAGAGCGCTGGCATTCAATACAAGTGTCTAACTTTATCCGTTTGCTGCGCAGTCTTGGGTTATTGGGTCATATAGATGCCCCTTGTGCCAGAGCCAGCGTTAAGTCCCATACAGCAGATTAAGCGACAAGGTCAGAACCGTAAGCGGGCATCTTCTGCGGCACCAGCGCGTGAAAATGACATATGGGCCTGGGGGGATGAAGAATGACCATTGCTGAGGTAAAGCTATGGGGCAAAGTAATTGGGGCGGTAAGTTGGGATAGATACAGCAATACTCAGTAAAATTTCCAAAGCCTAAAGAACAGATATATTTCCTTGAATCTGATTCAACGCTTAAAAGCCGGAGCCTATTTTTTGAGGAAGCAGGTGATTAAGAACAGGGCCCACTTCCCCAATGGTGACATTGCTCTAACTGTTCAGACAATCAGAATGCTCTAATAACGAGAAAACTGTTCCTTCTGAGATAAGTTTGTATTTATTTTTACATTTATTATAGTCATAATGCCCTGCTTGGGATCACGCATATAGCCATGAAAAGCTAACCCTGTTCTGATGTCCCGCAGAGCCTAAATAGGATTGATGTAGACATGGAATTATTCACAACAAAATCATTGCCGCCGAATTTGCGGCGTGAGTATTGGAATGATGCTATTTGTGACGCATTCACGGGCCTTGTAACCGATTCTATGGATGACGGYAATTTTCAGGCGGAACTTATGTCTATGGCGCTGGGTGATTTGACCTATGCACGGGTTAAAACGACCAGTTCAAAAGTATCCCATACCATGCATCACGCCTCAAATTCCAAAGAAAAAGTATTTCTTTTACATTTACAATTTGCCAATGAAAGTCTGAATTCACAACGGGGTAACGAAGTTTTTTTAAAGGAAGGAGATTTCACGCTGGTTGACAGTGAATCACCTTACCGCGTTGAGTTTGACGATCCGATCTCTATGGGTGTTATGAGAATACCTTATGACGCTTTACGGGAAAGGATACCCAATCCTGAGGATATTATTGGCCATAAATTTTCTGGCAGCAATAATATCAGCGGATTATTGTCTCAAATGCTGCGAGGTTTCTGGAACCAAAAAAATATTATCAGTAGCCGTTCGATACATCGTCAATTTGCCAATAATATGCTGGATCTTCTGGCGACGTCATATCAAAGCCAAACTAGCCGGGTAATTTCTTCAAATTCCATCCGGAGGTTGCGTTATTTGCAAATAAAGAAATTCATTGATTATAATTTATCAGACCCTGATTTAAGCCCAACAAAAATAGCCAGAGTGTTTAAAATTACGCCGCGTTATATGCATAGGATTTATGCAGAATTTGGGACGGGTGCAGAGACGGTCGGGCAATATATGCTGAGCCGCAGGTTAGAGGAATGCGCGCAACAACTGCATGATATAGAAAACTCTCACATGAAAATTACAGACATCGCCTTTACTTGGGGTTTCAACAGCATGACCCATTTCTCACGGGTTTTTAAGGAAAAATATGGTGCATCGCCACGATCTTTCCGAAATGACCTCYCTTATATTTTGAGCTGAACAGATCACAACAGCATAGTTTCCCTTGCGGATAAGTTTTTAGGGCCCTCTCAGTTGAGTAGGCCATAATTATTTGTGCCAATCTAACAGCAATAAACAAAAGGTAACCTTAAAAACAGGTTACGCATAATGCAATAACAGGGAGTTTCTTAATGCCTAAAATTCTATGTCATCATTTAAAATCCGCATCACTCATGGTGCTATCTACAAGTCTTCTGGCCACAGGCTTTATGAGTGAAAGCRGCTTTGCCGCCGAAAATAAAGCGGTGGGGCTTGAGGAAATTGTCATCACTGCCCGGAAAATTTCCGAGAGTCTTCAGGATGTGCCGATTGCGGTTTCGGCCTTCACCGCAGAATCCCTGCAGAAAAAAGGCCTGAGCAATATCTCGCAGATCGGCGATTATACCCCCAGCCTGATCATGGATTTCACCTCGGCTCTGACCGGCAGCTCTGCCTCTATTACCACGTTCATTCGCGGCATTGGCCAGTCTGATTTTCTGCTGACAATTGATCCTGGTGTGGGCCTTTATGTGGACGGCGTTTATGTTGCCCGATCTGTTGGCGGCATTGTTGACCTGCTTAATCTGGAACGGATTGAAGTTCTGAAAGGTCCGCAGGGAACCCTGTTTGGCCGTAACACCATCGGCGGTGCCATCAATATCGTTTCCGCAAAGCCGGGGGAGGAATTCGCCCTTCAGGCCGATGCCACCATCGGCAGCTTTAATCGCCGTGACCTGCGCATGACCGCAGATATTCCACTGATTGAAGATAAACTCTATTCCTCTTTGAGTTTTTCGTCAAAAAACCGGGACGGCTATGCCCGGCGTATTCCTTTCACCGGCGTACGTGGCCCGGATATTTCATATCCGCCGCAAGCCATTGGGCAGAATACAGAACTGGGTGATGAAAATACCTTTACGGCCAAGGGTATCTTTCTGTTGAATGCCACTGACAGGTTGCAGGCGACCTTGATTCTTGACGCCACCCGGTCTCGGGAAAATTCTGCCGCTTCAAAATTGCTAAAAGTCTACCCGGGTGCCACCCAGCTTGCGGGTCTTTATAATGGTTGTATTGCGGGGGCTATTCCTGTTGAGGTTTGTGGCCCGGCCTTTAACCTGAACGGGGACGCCGATCCACTCAATGACCGCACCCCCTACGATGACAGATTTATCACCGATGATCCCTATACCACTTATAGTACGGGGCCAAATTTCTCAAATTTGGACTTGTTCGGTGTCGCGTTGACAGTGGATTATGCCGTCAGTGATACGATTGACTTTAAGTCAATCACGGCCTACCGCAAGCTGGATGCGGAATTTGGCCGGGACGGTGATAATAGCCCGATCACCATAGATCATACGTCTAATCTGTATGAGCATGAACAGTTCACTCAGGAATTGCAGCTCACCGGCCTGTCCCTTGAGGGCAAGCTGAAATGGCTTGCCGGTCTGTATTATTTCGAAGAAAGTGGCCGGGACAATGTGTTCGTTCCATTGGGGGGTATTCCGTTCCTCAATCTGGATGAATTGAATATTGTGGATAATGTGAGTTATGCCGCCTTTGGGCAGGCGTCCTACAGCATCACCGATGATCTGAGCGTGACCGCCGGACTTCGTTATACCAAGGAAAATAAGGATTATCGTCCGGTTCATCGTGAATTGGTTTCCGGCGTTCTTCTTGTTCCTGACGATACCGCTGAGCTGGATATTACCGATACTTCACCGCGCATCGGGATTGAATATCGCTGGAATGAAAATTTCTTCACCTATGTTTCTGTCTCCAAAGGTTTCAAGTCCGGCGGGTTCACGGGTCGGACGGTTGACCCGCAACCTGCGGCGCGTCCGTTTAAACCTGAGAAAGTCTGGGCCTATGAGTTTGGCTTTAAATCAGATCTGGCAGATGGGCGGGTTCGTTTGAATGGGGCTGCCTACTATACGGACTATTCCAATCTTCAGGTGGTTAATCAGGAAGGTATCACGCCGATTACCGTGAATGCGGGCAAGGCGGAAATCAAGGGCGGGGAACTTGAGCTTCAGGCCCTGGTCACGGACGATCTGGTTTTGAGTGTCGGGTTTGCTTATACGGATGCGAAATATGTCGAAATTACCGATCCATTTGCCACAATCAATACGGATAACAAATTTGCCAATACGCCAGAATTCTCCTCAATCGTTGGCCTTGAATATACCATTGATCTGGAAAATGATGGCATATTGATGCTCCATGGTGACTGGAGTTATAATAGCGAAATATACAATAATGCCGAGAATACACCGGAATTGACCCAGCCCGCTGTGCATTTATTCAATGCGGCGGTAACTTATTCTCATCCCGGAGAACATTGGGAAATGAGTCTTGGCGGGCGGAATCTGAGTGATGAAAGATATCTGATTTCGGGCTTTGACCAACCCGGCGTAGGCTTTACTGAGGGCACATATGCCCGGCCCCGCGAATGGTATTTGACACTTCGCCTGATGTATTAATTCAGGCACTGCCTCCGGGTGATCTCCCGCATCATCCGGAGTTTTTTATGCTACCCTTAATTTACATTTTAAAGGGAAAGAAAATCTCATGATAGTTAACAAAAAGATGATCATCCTTTTAATGATTATAATTCTGGGGGCCTGCAGTGCTGAAAAACCGGAACAGGATTTGAGTGCTAAAACCGCCAGTGATCAACGTATACTCGATGCTGATCATGAGCCGCAAAACTGGCTTGCTCATGGCAGGACGTATGACGAACAGCGCTATAGCCCGCTGGATCAGATTACGGATCAGAATGTAAAAAATCTTGCCCTTGAATGGCATTATGATTTCGACACGCACCGCGGTCTGGAAGCCACACCCATCGTTATAGATGGTATTATGTATGTGAGCGGATCATGGAGCAGGGTTTATGCTCTTAATGCYGTAACGGGAAAGTTGCTCTGGGAATATGACCCTGAGGTTCCCGGTGAGTGGGCGATCAAYCTCTGTTGTGATGTGGTAAATCGCGGCGTTGCCGTCTGGCAGGGGAAAGTATATGTGGGAACCCTTGATGGAYGTCTTATTGCCTTGGATGCACAAACGGGCAAAGTGATATGGGATGTCCTTACCATAGACAAAAAATACCCCTATTCCATCACAGGTGCGCCGCGCATTGTCAAAGGCAAGGTCATCATTGGAAATGGCGGTGCGGAATTTGGCGTGCGGGGTTATGTGGGGGCTTATGATGCCATCACCGGGCAGCAGGTCTGGCGGTTTTATACTGTGCCGGGTAATCCGGCGGATGGCTTCGAAAGTCCGATGATGGCGAAGGCCGCGAAAACCTGGACTGGTGAATGGTGGAAGCTGGGCGGCGGCGGAACCGTTTGGGACAGCCTTGCCTATGACGCGGAGCTTGACCTGCTTTATGTGGGGACGGGAAACGGTTCTCCGTGGAATCAAGCTCTTAGAAGCCCTGAAGGGGGGGATAATCTTTTTCTTTCTTCTATTATTGCGGTGCGGCCTGATACGGGGGAATATGTCTGGCATTATCAAACAACRYYMRSYRWARYKKGSKWTKATMCYKCGRSASRASMTRKGATATTGGCCGATATTAAAATAGACGGAAAACTTCGTAAAACATTAATGCAAGCCCCAAAGAACGGTTTTTTCTATGTCTTGGATCGGGAAACGGGTGAGCTTATTTCTGCCCAAAATTATGTGGAAATTAACTGGGCATCCCATGTGGACATGGCCACGGGCCGACCCGTAGAAGACCCCAGAGCCCGTTATCATAATGAACCATGGCTTGCATTTCCAAATCCGCTTGGCGCGCATAACTGGCACCCGATGTCTTATAACCCCAATAGCCATATCGTCTATATTCCCGCACAGGAAGTCCCCTTTCTCTATGTTCCAGACAAAGATTTCAAGGCCATACGCCCCGGCATTAATCTTGGCATCGATATGGCCGCCGCATCAATGCCCGATGACAAGACCCTTAAAGATGAGATCATGGCCATGATTAAAGGGCATATTTCCGCCTGGGATCCCATTGGCCAGAAAGAATTATGGCGGGTTCAGCATCCGGGGCCATGGAATGGCGGCCTGCTCAACACAAAAGGAAAACTATTGTTTCAAGGCAATGCCGCCGGGTATTTTGTTGCCTATGATTCCAGCRATGGGGACAAGCTCTGGTCTTTTCCCGCGCAAACAGGGATTGTTGCGTCCCCTGTGACATATAGTGTGAACGGGGAACAATATGTCACAATATTGGCGGGCTGGGGCGGCGTTTTCCCGCTGCTGGCGGGGGAGGCTGCTTTAAAGTCTGGCAAGGTCAGCAATAACAGCCGTATTCTAACATTTAAACTTGGCGGCAAGGACAAACTTCCTGATTGGAAATATATCGAACCAGACCTGCCGGAACCACCCGTTGGAACGGGGGATGAAGAACAGGCTGACGCTGGGAATGCCTTGTTTCACCGTTTCTGTAGCAGTTGTCACGGAGATAAAGCCGTTAGTGCAGGCGTGTTGCCAGATTTGAGATATTCATACGCTTTGCAGGATGAAACATGGTTTGATATTACGATTGGGGGCATCCTTAAAGATAATGGTATGGTTTCTTTCAGTGATCAATTGACCAATGAACAATTGGAAGCTATCAGACAGTATATTATTGTACGGGCACACCTCTTGAAGAATTCTAAGGATAAAAATGAAAAGTAACGTGAAGATATGTCAAAATTTTTGTTTAAGTTTATTGTTTATGACAATTTTTGCGGGAGAAACGGCCCTTTCTGCTGAGGCAGAACTTGAAGAGGTTGTCTCATCAGGCAGCCGAAGCGAAAGACTTCTGTCGGATCAGAGCGGCAATTTGGCTCTGGTCACAAAAGAAGAACTCGACCTGGTCAAATTAACCCATTTTAGTGAACTGGCGGTAAGGGTGCCGGGGGTGAATTTCTCCCGTAATAATGGACAGGAGTATCTGGCCTCTATCCGCTCGCCCATATTCACAGGTGCGGGGGCCTGCGGCGCTTTTTTGATGGCGCAGGATGGTATTGCGCTGCGTTCCGCCGGATTTTGTAATGTGAATGAACTGTTTGAGGCCTTCACCGAACAGGCACAGCGCATTGAAATAACCAAGGGGCCGGGATCGGCGCTTTATGGTGCCAACGCCCTGCATGGTATGATTAATGTGATCACACCGCCCGCAAATACCGATGGCGGCAGCCTTTCCATAGAAGGCGGCGCCTATGATTTCATCCGTTTTAATATTTCGCAAGGCGTTACAGATGGCAAACACGGCTTGCGGGCAATGGCCTCTGTTACCCATGACGGCGGCTACCGGGATCAGTCCGGATTTGACCAGCAGAAGATCAACCTGCGCCATGATTACCGGGGCGATGTCTGGGCGATCTCATCCAATATCAGCCTGACCAATCTGGATCAGGAAACCGCAGGCTTCATCACCGGGCTGGATGCTTTCAAAGATCGGGAGATTGCCAAAAGCAATCCCAACCCGGAAGCCTTTCGCAAGGCAAAATCCCTGCGTTACTGGTCGCGCTTTTCCACAGAAATAGCCACAGGAATTCGCTGGCAGTTCACGCCCTATGTGCGGGCATTGGACATGGCGTTCCTGATGCATTTCCTGCCGGGACAGCCTTTGGAAGAAAATAGCCAGACCAGCATCGGCATCCAGAATGGCCTTTATTTTAACGAAGGCAGCGACTTAGAGGTAATTGCCGGCTTCGATGCGGAATATACCCGTGGTTCTCTGAAACAGACACAGGTGAAACCCACGCAAGGCTCGTTATTCCTGCGCACAACCATCCCGTCGGGCAAGCAATATGATTATGATGTGGACAGTATCATGCTGGCGGCCTTTATACAGGCAGACTGGGCCATAAGCCCAAAACTGCATCTTCTGGCAGGTGCGCGGCTTGAATATATGCGCTATGATTATACCAACAATATGATCAGTGGACGCACAGATGAAAATGGCATTGCCTGCGGTTTTGGCGGTTGCCGTTACAGCCGTCCACAAAGCCGTGAGGATAATTTCACCGCCTTTTCCCCCAAGATCGGCCTATTGTATCAATATTACGACAATCATGATATCTATCTGAATTTAAGTAAAAGCTTCCGCGCGCCACAGGCGACCGAGCTATATCGCCTTCAGCGTGCGCAGCAGGTAGCGGACTTGAGTAATGTAAGTCTGAAAAGCATTGAATTGGGGTTCCGGGGGCAGCAGGATATTTTCAGTTATAATATTTCCTTTTACGCCATGAAAAAAGATAATTACATCTTTCGGGATTCTTCCTTCTTCAACGTGGATAACGGCAAGTCCGATCATATTGGGGCCGATGTGATGGTGAAAGTTGATTTGGGGGCGCATTTAAGCGTTCGGAGTAATGTGAGTTTTGCCCGCCATCGTTACACCTTTGATTTCATCAGTGGCGGCGTCAATCTGAACGGCAATGACATTGACACCGCGCCGCGCCATTTTGGCAGTATGCAGGTCGCATGGAAACCCACGGACAAGATTAAAGCAGAACTGGAGTGGGTTCATATGGGGGCCTATTATCTGGATCCGGAGAATCTGAATAAATATGCCGGCCATGATTATCTGAACCTGCGCATGGCATTTCAGGTCACGAATCGTTATGGTTTTTTCCTGCGCCTGACCAACCTAACCAACAGCAGATATGCCGAGCGGGCTGACTGGACAAGATTCACCGATGAACGCTATTTTCCCGGAAAACCAAGGGCGCTTTATATGGGGCTGAATGTTCAGTATTAGAGCGCTCTGCGCTTAGATACGGCCAATTTGATGGAGTCAAAATAAACCATTAGCTAGGCGCGGTGCGCCGGGAGATGTGGGTCATCTGTCAAGCAACGCAACGACGCTGATGGTTTGTTTTGGCCCACCAGAGGCCGGGTTCTTTTACGYCATGGCCACGCTGGTTTTCTTATCCGATGCGCCGCATCGCATTGCTAAACCCACCTTGCCATGACGCAAAATAATCCCGGTCAAATGGCCGTATCTAAGCGCAGAACGCTCTAGACAATCTCTTTACGGCTGCCCGCCTGCTGACTGCAAGATGCCGCTTAATCAAGAGACTTTATCAAATTAACCAGCGCATTATCAGATCGGTCCCGCGACATATCCAGCTCACGCAATCCAACTTTAAGCCAAAACTGACCGTGCCTCTTGAACCCGCATGTCCCGGAAATTTGATCTTTACAGCCCTGTTTAATTTCCCGCATTGGCTGAATGATGACCAATGGTGCCTCACTATATAATTGCCGGCCCCTATATTCCTTCAGAAAAAGCATATTATCAGAATCGTCTGATCTGCGCTCTTTATCCCTAAGGGTTTTTCCAATCATAGCGTTGGTCGAATAACCAAAATCCTGAAAACTTTCGGTGTCTTCATAGCCTGATAAAAACTGACCTTTGAATATATCTCTCCAGTTAAACTTCAGAAGACTATTATCTATATTGCGCTGCACTTCAGGGCTGATCAGAGGTTTGATTTCCTGTTTTTCTTTCCGGGGCCGGATCACTATTCTTAAGGGTTCCCCGGAAACAGAAGAGCTTGCTGAAAAACTTATAGAAGGATATATTGACCCTCCAATGATTAGCCCGCCAAACATCAATAGAATTAACATTTTCTCTAAAAATTTYTGCCTATACAAAATTCATCCTATATTCATCATTATTTTGATTATATTAACGTAAAACAATCATTTATAAAAACAAAACATAAATTAAAGTATGAGGGGAAGAATTTTACTTGAGGTTGCATATCTAAAAAATAAGTATTTCTTTAAYTKTRRTAYSYKWKRGMATWKRYWWTATWWRWWTRYWWWWAKTWKMAMAATRWSWYKKTKKMCWKAYWKKSYWWWKACATTACGCACCGCATTTATATTCTTGGTTGGCATAGCCTTTCCATCAGTTTATGCCTTTGCCGCTGTCATCAAGTCACCAGACAAGCCGGATGGTAACTACGCATTACATCACAGAATAATCATATATCATAACGCTGAAGAATCCCAAAACTCACATAATAATATGGCTAGAAATCGATATATAACTGAGACCATTCTAGGCGCCCCCGCAATCGGATCACCCTCAAAATTTAATAATATTTCCCAACCTAACAATTCTGCAAATCTATTGCCTAAAAGTCAGAGGCTCGATATGCCCTATGCCGCTCTCTCACTTTCCCAGGACAATTTTATACTTGATGATAGTTTCAACAACGACAATACCATATCCACAGAAACATTCCTTGATAGTTTTAAGGATGACCCCAAATTCAGAACCATATATTTCACCTCAAGAGACTTGATATTCAGTTATAAAAAGTCTGCCCGGAATATTATGAATTTAGGGTTTGATATGACGGAAAGCGATTATATTAGAGCCTCCAAAGCAAATGAAATTTTAAATAAAAAATTCGAAAGACCACAAACAGCTAGTGAGAGAAGGAATGCCGCCGCCGAATTTAGTAAACTTGTGCATTATACGGCTGAATCCTATAAAACAATCTTAATCGCGTTTCTCGCATTGATGGCGGCGTTATACTTAAGCTTTCGCTATATTCTGAATAAATACATTTAACGTAAACTATTTTTCCCCTGAGGCTTTATAGCAGACACATCTGCATTCAAAACTTTGCCCTCCATGGCACCAAGCCAATCAAGTCCAGCCCTCAGCTTAACATTTTCACCAAGAACAATCAGCGCAGGGGCCTTTATCTTCGCCCGCGCAGCCTCTTCTGCGGCTTGTGACAAGGTCGTCTCCAGCACAATTTGATCGGTCGTCGTGCCCTTGCTGATTATCGCAACAGCCTCATCAGGCCCCCGGCCCGACTTTAGGAACTGCTCGCACATCAACTCTATTCGGCTCAGGGCCATATATATGACAATTACGGGCGATGACTTTGCCAATGAATCCCAGTCAATATCCTTTGCAAGTCCGCCATCCTCGCCATGCCCCGTAAGAAAAGTTACCGCAGAATTTGTATGCCTATCCGTAAGCGGAATACCCGCATAGGCTAACCCTCCGATACCCGCCGTAATCCCCGGCACAACGCGAAAGGGAATATTTGACTTCACCAAACAGCGGGCTTCTTCACCGCCGCGCCCAAAAACAAAGGGATCTCCGCCTTTCAGCCGCAGAACTTTATTTCCGGCCTTGGCAAGGGTGACCAGACGTTCGGAAATATCGGCCTGCTTTTCCGAAGGCTGTCCGCCCCTTTTACCGGCAAATTCAAGCATGGCCTTCTGGCCTGTCATTTTCAATATTTCTTGCCCAACCAAAGCATCATAAACAACAACATCAGCTTGCCGCAGTGCCTTTAATGTCAGCAAAGACAACAGCCCCGGATCGCCGGGCCCGGCACCTGCCAGCCATACAGAGCCCGGGAACATATCGGGCAAATTTTCAAACACATCATCTATATTCATCAATAATTTTTTATTTCACATATTCAGAATAAGTTAATCTCTATTATATAATATGTCTTTATATTGACAAAGTTATATTTTAAATTATGTCTGCGACATCTTAATCTTATAAGATTAAATTTGTAACCACTGAAATGTAAAGTTGCAGTATAAAATGATGATTCGGGGCTTTTAACAAGCTGTTAACCCTGTTTTTTAGCAAGATTTTAATGGCTTACCGATAAATATATCTTAGAGTGATAAATTTAGTGAAATAATGTTAGCATGAAAAAGCCTAAGCATTAGCGCAGGACAGAGTAAATGGAGTTTAAATATAAGTTATTGGCTGTTGTAAGTACGCTCGCGTTAAGTACGTGGGCCTACAATGACCTGATTAATAATGAAACTACTGAGCAGATATTGCAGGATCAAATTGACCTTTTGACCCGCAGTGAGAAATCGGCCCTGTCCGATTCCAGTGACGCTGAAACAGCCCCTTTCATTGTTGCACGACCAGAAAATGACTTAAGAAATAATAGAGCAGAAATCAATTCAGAAAACCCCGCTCTGGTGCCGCAAGGCCCGATCTATTCCGATCCCCTGCAAGCTCCCAGTTATAAAAAAACCTCCGTCCCAAAGAATAATGTCACGGCACAACAGCCTTCTACGTCTTATATTGTCCCGCAAAGGCTTGAAGAAATCACACTGGAAGAGGCTGTCAATGCTGCCATAGACGGCACAGAAGAATCTTTAAAAATACTGCAAAAATATTTTGACAGTTCCGCAGGTCAGCCACATAAAATTACTGACCTGGCTTCAAAAATACTTAATGGTCTTGGGGCGTCCGGCCTTGTCAGCAATAGCCATAGCTTGCAAGGCGCGGCAGAGAGAGTTATTGACGCCGCTGCACGGGCGGCGACTTCTGCCTATAGTCTTCCTTACACTTCTGTTGCTGATTTCGGGTTAAGCTTTGGCGATATGGGCTGGGATTTTGGCCCTGTCAAAAAAATTCCCCACCGTGGTTTTTCCCGGATTACGCCTTCAAGCGCGAACATCAAAGGAACTGATCTTCTGGCACTAGAGGCCTCAAGAGAAAATGATTTTCTGACCGATGGCATTTTAAATGTTAGCTCATTTGGCATTCAGGACATTGAAAAAGGCCAATATCGACTATATGTCTTTACCGCCCCTATTCCCTCTGGTATCGCCTTACCGCATCCCTTCGGGACAAGGTTTGGCGTCAATGGCAATCAACTGCGCGTACTCGATACGGCGAAAACCGGCAACCCACAATGGGCGAAGTTATCTGCAAATGGCGTTAGCCTTATGGGCACCGCCGGCTATGAGTCCAGTATTGAAGCCAGTTATGAAGCCAGTGTTTTAACGTCGGATACTGAACCCGTAACACTCGGTACCGATGAAAGCGGAGATGTGAATGGTTGGCTTCTGACCACACTTGTTAAAAGTGATGGTGAACCCATTAATATGAAATTTGAATCCGACAATAATTCGGRAACCTATATTGTTGGTGTTATTTTATCCCCGGTTGATACGACCGACATGGAAGAAAAGCTAAATGAAGAGCTTTTCGCCATGCTTGAGAATTTGGCGCCGGGCGGCATAAATGATGCGGGACGATCCTTTAATAACGACTTCACCGCCCAGACCTTGCAGCAATTTTTTAACACCCCAAACACCCGCTCCGCCTTAGGTCCCAACGCCGGGGCACTTGATGGATCAGGGAGTAGAATTACATTGTCAACGCCTACTGATCCAACTGACCCGACTGACCCAACGGATCCAACTGATCCGACTGATCCAACCGATCCGACTGATCCGACCGATCCGACTGATCCAACTGATCCGACCGATCCTACTGATCCAACTGACCCGACTGATCCAACTGACCCGACCGATCCAACCGATCCTACTGATCCAACTGACCCGACTGATCCAACCGATCCAACGGATCCAACTGACCCGACTGATCCAACCGATCCGACCGATCCAACTGATCCGACCGATCCTACTGACCCGACCGATCCAACCGATCCAACTGATCCAACTGATCCAACCGATCCAACCGATCCGACCGATCCAACTGACCCAACAGATCCAACTGATCCAACTGATCCGACTGATCCAACCGATCCAACTGATCCAACTGATCCAACCGATCCAACCGATCCAACCGATCCGACCGATCCAACGGATCCTACTGATCCAACTGACCCAACAGATCCAACTGATCCAACTGATCCGACCGATCCGACTGATCCAACTGATCCTACTGACCCAACCGATCCGACTGATCCAACCGATCCAACTGATCCAACCGATCCTACTGATCCGACTGATCCAACTGATCCAACTGATCCGACCGATCCAACTGATCCAACTGATCCAACTGATCCGACTGATCCAACTGATCCGACTGATCCAACCGATCCTACTGACCCAACCGATCCGACCGATCCTACTGATCCAACTGACCCGACTGATCCAACTGACCCGACCGATCCAACCGATCCTACTGACCCAACCGATCC
>NVVM01000053.1 GCA_002402225.1 Alphaproteobacteria bacterium | reverse complement strand
GTCGGCAGCGGGATATATGATCAACCGCCCGCCGCTAAGCACTTTGCCCACATAATCATTTGCGCCGCCGGACAGCTCCAGCGTGACGCCTTTGGCGACGAAGGCCCCGAAACTTTGTCCAGCCGTTCCGGTCAGTTTGACATGGATGGTGTCATTGGGCAGTCCGGCAAAGCCATATTTTTCCGCAATGCGGCCCGACAATAATGCCCCGGTAGAGCGATCCGTATTATGGATGGCGGCTTCGATTAATACCGGCTTTTTATGGGCCAGAGCCTCTTTGGCTTTGACCAATAGTTTCCGGTCCAGAACCGTGTCCAGATTATGTTCTTGGGTTTTTGTGTTATATATGTCGCTGCCGACAGCGGCGGCGGGCATGTGGAACATACGGCTAAAGTCCAGACCGTCGGCCTTCCAATGCTGAATGGCGGCATTCTTGGATAATAAATCTGGCCGGCCAATGATTTCATGCAGATGACGAACGCCCATTTCGGACATGATTTTTCGGACTTCTTCGGCGACAAARAAGAAATAATTGAYCACATGTTCSGGCTTGCCYTTGAATTTACGGCGCAGSACSGGGTCYTGKGTMGCSACMCCSACGGGRCARGTRTTSAGRTGGCATTTKCGCATCATGATRCAGCCCGYGGCGATSAGCGGGGCGGTGGCAAAACCAAATTCATCGGCCCCAAGCAAGGCCCCGATGATCACATCACGGCCCGTTTTCAGGCCGCCGTCCACTTGAACGGATATGCGATCCCGTAATTTATTAAGCACTAACGTCTGCTGGGTTTCCGCCAATCCCATTTCCCATGGGCTTCCGGCATTTTTAATACTGGTCAGCGGGCTTGCGCCGGTACCGCCGTCATATCCTGAAATTGTCAGATGATCTGCCTTGGCCTTGGAGACACCGGCGGCAACAGTTCCGACGCCGATTTCCGAGACAAGCTTGACGCTGATCCGGGCCGTTGGATTGACATTTTTCAGGTCGTATATCAATTGGGCCAAATCCTCAATGGAATAGATATCATGATGAGGCGGCGGCGATATCAGGCCGACACCGGGCGTTGAATGACGCACCTTGGCAATTACGGCGTCTACTTTATGGCCGGGTAATTGGCCGCCTTCGCCGGGTTTTGCTCCCTGGGCCATTTTGATTTGGATCTCATCCGCGTTGACCAGATACTCCGTGGTGACGCCAAAGCGGCCTGAGGCCACTTGCTTAATAGCACTGCGCCGCAGGTCGCCGTTTCTATCGGGGGTGAAGCGATCCGGTTCTTCGCCGCCTTCGCCGGTATTGGATCTGGCCCCTATGCGGTTCATGGCAATGGCGAGGGTCGTGTGAGCTTCGCGGCTGATGGCCCCAAAGGATATGGCACCGGTGGCAAAGCGTTTGACGATTTCACTGRCCGGCTCCACCTTATCCAGAGGGATGGGCTTTTTTGCCAGCTTTATCTTAAACAGCCCGCGGGGGGTCAGCAGGCGGGTGGATTGTTCATTGATGGCCTTTGCAAAAGCATCATATTGTTCCYGATTGTTGCCGCGCACGGCATGTTGCAGGCTGCTGACACTTTCCGACGTCCACATATGGTCTTCCCCGCGAAGGCGCACGGCATATTCACCGCCCACATCCAGGGCGTTGTCATAGACAAGACTATCCGTGAAGGCCTGCTCATGGCGCATGATGGTCTCGCGGGAGACTTCTTTCAGGCCAACCCCTTCGATGGCGCTTTGGGTMTTGGTGAAATATTTYTCAATAAATTCACTATTTAGCCCCACGGCATCAAAAATTTGKGCRCCGCAATAGGATTGATAGGTGGAGATGCCCATTTTGGACATGACTTTCAATATCCCCTTATCAATGGCCTTGGTATAACGCATCCGCGCTGTTCTCGGGCTAATCCCTTCCTGATCGCTTGATGTAAGGGCGTCGATTGTTTCAAAGGCAAGATACGGGTTGATCGCTTCTGCGCCATATCCGGCCAGAACGCAGAAATGGTGAACTTCTCGGGCTTCGCCGGTTTCGACCACAAGTCCGACAGATGTGCGCAGACCCTTGCGGATCAAATAATGATGTACCGCAGATGTGGCGAGCAGCGCCGGAATAGCCATGCGCCCTTCGCTTACGCCCCGGTCGGACAGGATGATGATATTATCGCCCTCGATCACGGAAACTTCGGCCAGAAGGCAAATGCTTTCAATGGCATTATCCATACGGTCTTCCCCTTGCCCTCCTTTACCTTGGCCAGAGTTATAAGTAACATCGATCGTTACGGTTCTGAAATTATTATCGGGAATATCACCGATAGTCCGTATTTTCTCCAAATCCTCATTGCTTAAAACGGGTTGACGAACTTCAAGTCTTTTGTGGGTGCCGACACCTTCAATATCGAGCAAATTCGGCCTTGGCCCGATGAAGGACACCAGCGACATAACGGCCTCTTCCCGAATAGGGTCTATGGGCGGGTTGGTTACTTGGGCAAAATTCTGCTTGAAATAGCTATAGAGTAATTTTGATTTGCTGGACAGGGCAGAAATGGGCGTATCTGTCCCCATGGAGCCGAGCGCCTCCTGCGCGCTGCTGGTCATGGGCGGAAAGAGTAATTTGATGTCTTCCTGCGTATATCCAAAGGCCTGCTGGCGTTTTAACAAAGGCACATCAGTTGAATGATGGGGCGCAAATTCTGCGGGCAGATCTTCCAGTTTGATGCGTGTCCGATCCAGAATCGCGCCGTAATTATGGGTGCTGGATAGTTCTGCCTTGATTTCTTCATCGCTGACGATGCGGCCTTGTTCAGTATCAATCAGCAGCATCTTGCCGGGTTGCAGACGCCATTTTTGAACAATTTTATTCTCGGGGATAGGCAATACGCCCATTTCCGATGCCAAGACAACCATGTCGTCATCGGTCACAAGATAACGGGCCGGACGCAAACCATTACGGTCAAGGGTCGCGCCGATCAGGGTGCCATCGGTAAAGGCCATGGCGGCGGGGCCGTCCCAAGGCTCCATCAGGGCCGCATGATATTCATAAAAGGCCCTGCGTTTTTCATCCATCAGGGGATTACCGTCCCAGGCTTCGGGAATCAGCATCATCATGGCATGCACGATGCTATAGCCCCCGGCGACGAGCAGCTCAAGCGCATTGTCAAAGCTTGCCGTATCTGAAATACCTTCGGGTATCAGCGGCCAGAGCTTTTCAAGATCATCACCAAGCAGCGTGGATTCCATGCTGAAACGCCGTGACGCCATCCAGTTGACATTGCCGCGTACCGTGTTGATTTCGCCGTTATGGCACACCATACGGAAGGGCTGGGCCAAACTCCATGTGGGGAAAGTATTGGTGGAAAACCGTTGATGAACAAGGGCAAGCGCCGACTTCATTCGTTTATCTAAAAGGTCGGTATAATAGACGCCGACCTGACTTGCGAGCAGCATACCCTTATAGAGCAGGGTGCGGCTAGAACAGGAACAGGCATAATATTGGCTGGTGTCTTCATCCATACCAAACGTGATRTTGGAGMGCTGTTTGCGGATCAGGTAGAGCTTCAATTCAAAAGTTGCATTGGTTTTGCAATTGTCCCCGATGCCGACAAAGCCTTGAATAATGGCTGGTTCCGAAGCCTTGACGCCCTCTGAAAAACCACTGTTATCAGTGGGAACCTTGCGCCAGCCCAAGAATTTTTGGCCTTCTTGGGCGACCAGATTCTCAAAAGTCTTTTTGATCTTGTCCGCAACAGGCTTTTCATGGGGGATAAAAATCATCAAGACCCCGTAATCCCCGAATTTTGGCAAAGTTATCTTTTCTTTTTTGGCCGCAGCCTGCATGAATTCGTCGGGCATTTGTATGAGGATGCCGGCACCATCACCGGATAAAGGATCCGCCCCCACAGCGCCCCGGTGGGTGAGGTTTTCAAGAATTTTTAAGCCATTGGCCACAATATCATGGCTTTTAATGCCTTTGATACTGGCCACAAAGCCAATGCCGCAGTTGTCATGTTCGTTGACAGGGTTATAGAGGCCTTCTGCGGCAGGTAATCCGGTGATTTTTTGGCCATTGACTTTTTGACCGGCACCGTTTTTTGACAGCTTTTGGTTCATTCCTTAAAATACTCCTCGACTAAAAATACTTTATGTAAAGTTCGCGCAAAAAACCTGCCCTCTTCGCGATAAAGAAAGATTGGTTTTAAACGCTGTTTTTAAAGTCAGTTTATGACGTTTTATTCTATTGGTGTTACGGGCACTTTATTGTAACAGGCCGTAGAATTTTGTCTCACATAATGCAAGTGATRGCACATAAATCTGACGTAAATTTTCTGCAATTTGTACTGTTATTTACAAAATTAACTGCAGGGTTGAACTCTTAATAGGTATTTTTCTACTGATTTTTAAGGTTAAAATCAAGCAATAGGTTGYTTTTTTATGTRCRGMGCAGCAGAAATATTAAGAAAARMACTTTATTTTCARAGTGTTAGAGTAAAATAAAAAAACGATAATTTATCATATGCTATTCTCGCTCAAAAAATAAAACAACGGCGCTGGTTAAAAATCAAGCAATGAATGATTAAGAATTAGGCAGCATGATAAAATTTGAGGCATTTTCAGGAAGCGGCAGGATGTGAACATCTTGCAAATATAAAATCATTGATCCAGATTCTATAGCGCTTGCAAAAAACGCGATCAGGACGTAAAGCTGAAATATGAGAATGCTTCTTCAAACAATACATGATCTGCCCATATTTCAAGCGGTGCCGGAAATTTTGCAGCGATTGCGGAACCATAACAATCTGGTATTGCAGGCCCCGCCCGGCGCGGGAAAGACGACAATCGTGCCGCTTTGCCTTTTGGATCAGCCCTGGTTTRTGGCGGATTGCCGCATTATCATGCTGGCGCCCCGCAGGCTGGCGGCCCGTGCGGCGGCGCGGCGTATGGCAGACCTGTTGGGCGAAAAAGTCGGGCAAACGGTGGGCTACCGCGTTCGGCTGGATCATAAGGTCAGCGACCAGACCCGAATTGAAGTGGTTACGGAAGGGGTGCTCATTCGAAAGTTGCAGCAAGACCCGGAACTCTGCGGCATCAGCGCGGTTATATTCGATGAATTTCATGAACGTTCGCAAGAAGCCGACCTTGGTCTGGCCCTGTGCCTTGATATTCAGCAAGGCCTGAGGGAAGATTTAAAATTGATCGTTATGTCGGCGACATTGGACGGCGAAAATGTCGCGCGCCTTATGGGCGGGGCCCCTGTTGTGACCAGTCAGGGCCGCGCCTATCCCGTGGACTTGCGCTATCTTGATCGATCCCCGCCGGCCACAGCCCCCATTGAGCGCACGGTGGCAGATGCCATATTGCAGGCGGTGCAACAGGAAAGCGGCAGCATTTTGGCCTTTTTGCCGGGGGCCGGGGAAATTGAACGTTGCGCGGCGATCGTCAGAGGGCTGGGCTTAGGTCAGAATGTCATCATTGCCCCGTTATATGGTATGATGCGGTCGGCAGATCAGGATCAGGCGATTCTCAGTGCGCCTGCGGGAAAACGTAAAATTGTTCTGGCCACGGCCATTGCGGAAACCAGCTTGACCATCGACGGTATATGCATTGTGATTGACGGCGGCTTGGACCGCAGTCCCCGTTACGATGCGCGGTCTGGCATGGCGCGGCTGGAAACCCGCAGCCTGTCGCGGGCATCGGCAGAACAGCGGGCGGGAAGAGCGGGCCGAACAGCGCCGGGCATATGTTTTCGCCTGTGGACAGCGGCGGCCCAGCGCGGGTTAATGCCTTTTTCGGCCCCGGAAATTACCAAAGCGGATTTGGGGCCATTGGCGCTGGAACTGGCCAATTGGGGGATCACGGATCCGGAGGAATTACGCTGGCTTGATGTGCCGGACAGGGGGGCAATGGCCGCCGCGCGGGCGATATTGGTTTCGCTTGGCGCGCTGGATGGCGAGGGACGAATTTTGGCCCATGGCAAAAAGATGACCCGCTTGGCCATGCACCCCAGATTGGCTCATATGGTTCTTAAAGCAAAAGAGATGGGGCTGGGCCGGCTTGCTGTGGGAATAGCGGCCTTATTGGCCGAGCGGGACATTCTGCGGCACAGATCAACGGACATGCGCCACAGGCTGGAGGCCCTGCGATATTTTTGTGCCGATGACAGATCCTCGGCCCAGCGTATGGGCGGCGACCTGCCCGCCTTGCAACAGGTCAAAAGACAGATGGAGGGCTGGTGCAAATCCCTGAAAATATCTAAAAAAGAAGATAGCCCGCTGAGCAAAACCGGCCTTTGCCTCGCGCTGGCCTATCCGGGCCGCATTGGGAAAAGACGCCGTGGGGCTGAACCGCGCTACCATCTTTCCGGCGGGTCCGGGGCGGCATTGGAGGCCGCAGACAGCCTTGGCGGCGAGAAATATTTGGCGATCGGCCATTTGGCCCCYAATAATCATAAAGCGTTAAGATTTAAAGGTAGTCAGGAATCGCGAATTTATCTGACGGCCCCTTTGGATGAGGCAGATATATGGGACATTTTCTCTGATCAGATCATGACTGTTGAACAGGTCGAATGGGATGAACGCCGCCAGCTGGTTCAGGCCCGAAAAAGACAAATGCTGGGCCAATTGGTGATCCATGAGGAAAAATTGAAAAATCCGGCATCAGGCCCTGAATCTGGTCAAGTGATGTCAGCCCTTTGTCATGGCATCCGAAAAATGGGCCTTGCGTCATTGCCTTGGGATAAACAGAGCATCGCCCTGCGGGCACGAATTTTATTTTGCGCCCGTTATGACCCCGCAGGGAAATGGCCCGACCTGTCCGATGAGGCGCTTTTGGCCGGATTGGAAGACTGGCTGGGCCCTTATCTGGAGGGTATCATGAGCCGCGAACAATTGTCGAAACTGGCTTTGGCGGAAATACTGAAGAATTTCCTCACATGGCCGCAGCGGGAGGCCCTGGATCGTCTGGCCCCCAGCCATTACCGCGTGCCGAGTGGCTCTAAAATTACGCTTGATTACCGCGATGATCCCCCCGTATTGGCCGTGCGGCTGCAAGAGATGTTCGGGCTGGACAAGACGCCGGCCATTATGGCGGGCAAGGTAACCTTGTTGGTGCATCTGTTATCTCCTGCGGGAAGGCCCATTCAAGTGACGCAGGACCTGGAGAATTTCTGGGGGTCAAGTTATGAGGCGGTTAAAAAAGATATGAAGGGGCGTTATCCCAAACATCACTGGCCGGATGATCCTTTGGCGGCTCAGCCGACCAGCAGAAGCCTTAAAAGTCGCCGGAAGAAAAAGTAAGTTATTTTAATTAATTTTTCCGACAATAGGCGTGTATTTGTCAAGGTTTTGGGAAAGTCAAGGTTAAAGGATAAATACTAGCTGTTGACATTAATCAAGGGTCAAAATACCATATCTTGTGTTGAGGGTGATTTAAGGGTATTCAGGATCAGATAATTGTTTTACTACAAGGCTCTAGGGCGCAGGTAATGCAAAGGTTATAATAGGGTCAATCATAATGCGCCGAAATTTGAATAATGACGTTATCCCGCAATTGAATAAAATAATAACTTTATTTTATGCTAATATGTACGGCTCGGAATGAGCCTGCGCAGTATTATAGTGGGTTATTGCTGAAGTGGTGAATGTGAAAGAGGGAGTATCCGGCGTGTCGGGAATGTTATTTAAAGAAGCTGTGCAGATAAAGAACCATTCGCGGGTGGAAACCATCCCTGAGCGGGATAATTTGCTCACGGCTTTTGGCAAGGCGACCCTGAGGGATCGTTATTTATTGCCCGACGAAGATTTTCAGGATATTTTTGCCCGCGTGGCCAGTTATTATAGTGATGATCAGGCCCATGCGCAGCGCCTCTATGATTATATCAGCAAGCTTTGGTTTATGCCGGCCACACCCATCTTAAGCAATGGCGGCACCAAGCGCGGTCTGCCTATTTCCTGTTTTCTGAATGAGGCCAATGACAGCCTGCAGGGTATTGTGACCCTGTGGAATGAAAATGTCTGGCTGGCTTCAAAAGGCGGCGGCATTGGCAGCTATTGGGGGAATTTGCGGTCAATCGGTGAAGACGTATCGACCAATGGCAAAACATCGGGCATTATCCCGTTCATTCGGGTGATGGATAGTCAGACGCTGGCCATTTCCCAAGGTTCGCTCCGGCGCGGCAGTGCTGCTGTATATCTGCCGGTTAATCATCCCGAGATCGAAGAATTCATTGAAATTCGCCGGCCTACAGGCGGGGATCCGAATCGCAAGGCCCTGAACCTTCATCATGGGATCACCATTTCTGATGCTTTCATGCGGGCCGTGGAAGATGATGAAGARTGGGCGCTGCTGAGCCCTCATGATCAAACGGTACAAAAGACGGTATCGGCGCGCGGCTTATGGATTCGTATGTTGACGGCGCGCATTGAAACCGGTGAGCCCTATATGCTGTTCAGTGATCATGTGAATAACGCGATCCCCGAGCATCACAAGCTTGCCGGATTGAATGTCAAAACATCCAAYCTCTGYTGCGAGATCACCTTGCCGACGGGGATGGATCATCTGGGCAAAGAACGCACGGCCGTATGTTGCTTGTCTTCGATCAATCTGGAAAAATATGATGACTGGAAAGATGATGAGTTATTCATCACGGATGTGATGCGCTTTCTGGACAATGTGCTGGATGATTTTATTGAACGTGCGCCGGATAGTATGGCGCGTGCCACCTATGCGGCCATGCGCGAACGTAGCGTCGGCCTTGGTGCCATGGGCTTTCACAGCTTTCTGCAAAACCGTATGATTCCTTTTGAATCTGTTATGGCCCAGGTGTGGAACAAGCGCATATTCAAGTATATTCAGGACGGTGTGGACAGGGCGTCTAAATTGCTCGCAGAAGAAAAAGGGGCCTGCCCGGATGCCGCGGATTATGGTATAAATGAGCGTTTTTCAAATAAGACCGCCATTGCGCCGACCGCGTCTATTTCGATTATTTGCGGTGGGGCCAGCCCCGGCATCGAGCCCATCGCCGCCAATAGTTTCACGCAAAAAACCCTGTCGGGCTCTTTTAATGTGCGCAGTCAGGCATTGGATCGTCTGCTGACCGCCAAAGATAAAAATACCGAAGAAGTCTGGTCGTCTATTTCTATAAATGGGGGGTCGGTTCAGCATCTTGATTTTCTTGATGCCCTTGAAAAAGATGTTTTYAAAACCGCCTTTGAACTGGATCAGCGCTGGGTGATTGAACATGCGGCTGATCGGGCCCCGATGGTGGATCAGGCCCAATCGATCAATGTTTTTCTGCCGGCAGATGTCCATAAACGGGATTTACATCAGATTCATTTTCAGGCCTGGAAAAAAGGCGTGAAAAGTCTTTATTATTGCCGGTCCCTATCTATCCAGAGGGCGGAAAGCTCTGACAGTGCAACGGCAATATCCAAAGAGAATTCACAGAAAGCCATGGTGAGGGGCAGAGAGATTCTTCAGGAATCTGAGCTGGAAAGCATGGATTATGAAGAATGCTTGTCATGCCAGTAGATGGGCCAGTAGATGGGCCAGTAGACGTATCTTGTCAAAAAAAGCCATCCGTAAAAATAGTCTTTAAAAAGTTAAGGTAATATCCCCATGTCCCTTCTTGAGGAACGCATTGTTTATAAACCCTTCCAATATCCCTGGGCCTATGACGCCTGGCTAACGCAGCAACGCATTCACTGGTTGCCCGAAGAAGTCCCCATGGCCGATGATATTAAAGACTGGAATATGAAGATTACCGAAGGGGAAAAACATCTGTTGATGCAGATTTTTCGGTTTTTTACCCAAGCGGATGTGGAAGTGAATAATTGTTATATGCGCCATTATACTCAAGTCTTTAAACCGACCGAGGTGCAGATGATGCTGGCGGCTTTTTCCAATATGGAAACCATACATGTGGCGGCTTACAGTCATCTTCTTGATACCCTTGGTATTCCTGAGACCGAATATGAAGCCTTCCTCAATTATGAAGAGATGAAAGCCAAGTATGACTATATGCAAATTTGGGGTGTGGAGACAAAGACAGATATTGCCAAAACGCTGGCGGTTTTTGGCGGCTTTACTGAGGGTCTGCAGCTGTTTGCGTCTTTTGCCATTTTGATGAATTTTCCGCGCCATAATAAAATGAAGGGCATGGGACAGATTGTCACCTGGTCTGTGCGCGATGAAAGCCTGCATACCAACAGCATCATTCGATTATTTCATACTTTTGTGCAGGAAAATCCGGAAATCTGGACGGATGAACTACAGCATGACCTGACAGAGGCCTGCAAGACCATTGTTGATCATGAAGATGCCTTCATCGATCTTGCTTTTGAAATGGGCGATATAGAGGGGCTTACTGCCGCAGAAGTGAAGGAGTATATCCGCTATATCGCGGACCGTAGGCTCACTCAGCTCAATCTGTCACCAATTTATTTCATTGGTAATAACCCGCTGCCCTGGATGGATGAAATTCTGAATGGTGTTGAACATACTAATTTCTTTGAGAATCGTTCAACAGAATATTCAAAAGCCTCCACCAAAGGGAATTGGGAAGAGGCCTTTGATTAAGCTGTGATTAATTTGTGCGCCATGTCTTGAGGGTTTGGCGCGCGTGSTCTTTTTCAGAGAAGCTTATTTTGGAGGCCACGGCCTCTGCCAATATTTTTCGGGCTTCCCCGCGCCGGTTCAGCTTGTTTAATGTCATGGCCAGATGGTATTTTATTTCAGGATCGCTGAAGCGTAAAACCAAAGCTTTTCGGAGCAACGGCAGCGCAATTTCGGGGTTGCCGCGCTGGCTTTCTATCCAGGCTAGAGTATCCAGAATATTGGGATTGTCCGGGAGAATCTTATGGGCTTTTCTAGCATAGTTTAACGCTTTATCTTCGTTTCCGAAGCTAAAGTTAATGCTGGCGGCATTATTCAGGATGATCGGCATATCTGGACTATTTTCAAGAAGTTTATCGTGAAATTCGATAGACTTTTTTATTTGCTTATCCTGTTTGTAAGCTGTTCCCAGAACCAAGGCAGACCTTATGTCTTCCGGGTATTTTCTATGCCAGTCTTCCATAATGGCGATAGCTTTTTTTCTTTGGCCGGACTGGCTATAGGTTCGATATAACCCCATCACAGCAACAGGATTATCACCAATTTTGAGGGCGGCCTGATAAAATTTTTCAGCTTTGTCATATTCCTTAAGAACAGCATATAGCTCCGCTGATAATATATCCGGCGCGGGGTTGCCTTCCTGAGTGATGACCCGAAAATGCGCCAGAAGCGCAAAACCATTCGCACGATCAGCCTCATCAATGGCTATTTTAATCAGGGCAATATAAGCATCGGTAAGGTCAGGATTCCAGGCCAGAGCTTTTTGCAGGGTTTTTCGCGCGGCTTTTTGTTTATTCTGCCTGAGTTCGGCGTTGGCCAAGGTTAGCAGGGCATCGCCCTGTTTTATGGTATATGCAACGGCAAGTTTATAATTTTTGATCGCTCGGGTGGGCTCATTTGCCTTTTCAAACAGTTGCCCGAGCAAGCTATAGGCCTGGGAATGTTTAGGGAAATTTTCGATAAAATCTGAGGCGGTCTCAAGCGCCGACTTGATATCATTATTTATCAGAAACCCCTCAACCAGACGGTTCAGGGTCGCAAAATTATCACCATCAATGGAATAGGCTTTTTTATACCAGAATAAGGCATTCTCGGGGTCGTTATTTAATTTATATGTATTCCCAAGTTCCAGCATTAGAAAAGAGCTTTCCGGGATTTTTTCCAATTGCTTGTGCAGTTTTAAGATGGCTTTGTCCGCATGACCTTCAATGACATCCATACGCGACAGATGCACCAGACTTGTGATATCATTTTCATCAATCTGTAGTGCCGCAAGGTAGCTTTCCCGAGCTTTTTTGTGGTCTCCGGCAAGGCCAACAGCGGTACCATACAGGTTCAGCAGGGGGACATTCTCAGGGTCTTTATCTTTCAGCTTCTGAATGATAGCCACGGCTGCGTCATGTTGCCCGGACTGTTGGTATGCCTTGGCCAGCAACAGCTTTATGTCCAGAGAGTTCAGATTATGCTGCTGGGCCGTTAAAAGATTTTCAATGGCGGCCCCAATAGAGCCGGCGGCCATTCTCCCTCGGGCAAGGTTGGTGAGGCCTTCGGGTGATTTTGGCAGTATCTTTGTGACCGTCTCAAAATAGTGGTTGGCTTTTTCAATATTGCCMAGCTCCAGATAGACCATCCCTAACATGGTTAGAATGGTTGGGTTGTTTGGCTGGTGACGGGCGGCTTCAGACAGCACTAAATTCGCGGCTATGGGATCGGAGGCTTGCAGTTCCAATGCCCCGAGAAGCCGCATGGCACCAATGTCGCCGCGTTCCAATTTTAAATATTGCTGCAGGTTTTGCCGGGCTTCATCAAGATTGCCAAATTGGAAATTGGTCAGTCCAGATAAATAATAATATGTCGGATTGGCCCGCATCATTTCCGGGGGAACGGAACGCAGGATATTAATAATGGCAATCATATTGGTATTGGCGGTTGAAAAATCCCCCTGTGCGGCTGTGATAACGGCTTTTAAATATCTGGCCCGTGGCTCTCTTGGTATCAGTTGAAGAATAAAATCCACATCTTCATTGGCTTCGTCATATTTTTTGACGCCAATATATAAGGCCGCGCGGGTCAATCTGGACATGACATTGGTATCATCAATAGCCAGCGCTTCGTTAATGGTGTCTATGGCTTTTTGATTAAGCCCGCGTTGTTTGTAAATTTTTGATTTTAGAATAAKKKCANNTTWGKATWYAGKWYTKCKKTCNNMRKWATGGTAYYAMYWTATTCAAGAGCAGGCCCAAATTGCTTATGAACCGCCGCAACTTGCGCCAGCCCGAGTTTGGCCTGATAAAAAACAGGGTTGCGRTYCARRGCTTCCTGATAACTGCGTTTGGCATTGGCCAGYTTTTTATGACCAAAATAKGCSCGGCCGCGCAGGTAAGAAATYTCYGCCTCAATAGCATCATCACGATTACCGTTATTKATAACGTCCAAAAGATATTTATTCTTGCCYTGCAGGATATAAGAATGGCCAAAGAGAACAATTAACTGATCGTAATCCGCGCCGCGCTCCCGGGAAAAATCAAGCTCGATTTCCGCGCCGGCGCCGTTGCCTTCCTTAATCAGTATTCTGGCCATTAATATCCGGGACGGCAGATGTACGGGATTAATTTTCAGGGCATTTTTAAGATGAATTTTGGCTTCTTTCTTTTTCTTGTCATGAAAATTGATCAAGGCGTTTTCATAACTTTGTTCGGCCTGCGCTGATTGTGCCTTATTAATGGCCATCGCGGGCGTAATGGTCATTAATGCTGTGAGCGTGATACATGCCCACAGAGAAATCCGACCCAGAGATTTGAAGGTTAATCTTACGGTTAACCTTATGGGGTTTAAGCTTTTGGACGGGGCCTTCTCAGGTTGGATTTTGTGCAAATCAAGCTCTGCTTTATTCTTTTCTTTACGGTGTTCCCGGTACATTTATTTTAGCCTTTACGTCATTATCCCATGGTTGAGTCTTGCTTGGGGTTACTTATGGAACAAAATGTATAATAAATTATTGCGAAGAGTGTTTTTTCAAGAAAACCCTTCATACATAATCTGTTTTAAAGTCGGCATAACCTGTTTCAAAGCGGGACAAATTTTAGAATTAGTGTCGGGAAACTTTACAACTCTCTAAGCAACCCCGTTAAGAATATTGCATAACATACTGTAATTGAAGGAGACTTTGTTTTTGGCACGGTATTTGCTCAGACTATTAACAAACAATTTACGTATGTCATATATTTATGACCGATAGAGTCTCATAATAAGTAAATAAAGGATTGGGCAAAAAATGACCTTTAAAAAGATATTTTTAACCGCAGGCATTATCGCCGCAGGAGCCATATCAGCATCAGCATCAGAAATCATTGTTGATAATGCGCCGGGGACCGCGAATGGGACGCCTGGGGCTTTTTCCTATATTGGCAAGGGCAGCTCCAAGGATCATATGGGCGGGTCGCGATATGATATCTATAGCATGGAAATATCCCGTGTGAATGGTATCATGACGGTCAGGATCAATACAAAATTTGTTGATTATAACACCCAAAACGGCCTTAATTTCGGCGACTTGTTTATGAGTACAGAAGGGGTTGATGGAAGACCTGTCTGGGATCCGACAGGTGATCCTGCGGATGGATATAAAGACGATGATTCTTTTACAACCGGAACCCAATGGGATTATGTTTATGACCTGAACGGGGCAAGAAACCTCACAGGAAATAACATCGATAATACGTCTGCGCAATTGCATGAATTAAATGATTATGATTTGTCGGAATCGGATGACAGGAATAACTTTAAATATGGTAGCTCGCGCGGTAATAAAACCCAATTATACCGCGTTAAGGATGAAGATGATGCCTATGCGAATTCATATGCCACGGGTTCTGTAGAAACCAGTACCAGTAACAATTATCTTCAGTTTGTTTTYGATGTTTCCGGCACACAGCTTGCGAGCGCCGAACAAATAGCCTTCCGTTGGACCATGTCATGTGCCAATGATATCATTGAGGGTGTGGTTAATTTTGGCGCAAAAGTTCCGGAGCCTGCCGCGCTGGGTCTGTTATTTCTTGGACTGGCAGGGGTTGGTTTTGCCCGCCGCCGCGCGCGGACGACATAATATAATTCGCGCCAAAATATATATGACGGCCCCCAAAATTTCGGGGGCCGTTTTTTATGGAGCGCAGGTGCTGATCCTAGATATCTGCCGCTAACCTTGTGCCCTGATCTATGGCGCGTTTGGCRKCYWSYYYKGCGGYYWYAKSCGCSYSSSYKMYGRGKTGMYMRRSTTYWWSAWGYMMMWYMKSARSKYCGCGCAGGGGGGTTTGTCCGGCGCAGATGATGATATTATCCACGTCAAGAATATGGTTTTCCCCGCCCGAGGTATAATGCAGGCCCTGATCATCAATTTTCTGATATTCGCAGCCGGAAACCATGGTAACCCCCTTATTCTTAAGGCCTATTCGGTGGGCCCAGCCGCTGGTTTTCCCAAGCCCGCCCCCAACTTTTGATGCTTTGCGTTGAAGCAGGGTTATGGCGCGTTTTGAAGGATGGGTTTTGGCGGTCATGCCTTCTACGCCGCCGCGCGCGGTGAAAGTCATATCGACTCCCCATTCTGCCATGAAGGCCGGAATATCAAGGCTGGTGGACGGGCCATCATGGCTCAGATATTCAGCCACATCAAACCCAATGCCGCCGGCCCCGATGATGGCGACTTTGTTGCCGACGTTCGCGCCCAGAATAACCTCTTTATACATCAGGGTTTTTACATGGGAAATGCCCTCAATATCAGGGATTCGCGGCGAAATGCCGGTGGCAAGAATAACCTCATCGAAATCGCCCTTGTTTAATGTCGCGGCATCCACAGGGCTGTTTAAATGAAGTTTGACGCCGGTTAAGTCAATTTGTTTGGCGTAATAGCGCAGGGTTTCTGAAAATTCTTCCTTGCCGGGAATGCGTTTGGCCAGATTAAATTGCCCGCCGATTTCGGCGGCGGCATCATATAATGTGATATCGTGACCGCGATTGGCGGCGGTGACAGCAAAAGACAGCCCCGCAGGGCCAGCGCCGATAACGGCCAGTTTTTTGGGTTTTTCGGTAGGCGTAATGATAATTTCCGTTTCATGGCAGGCTGCGGGATTAACCAAACAGCTTGATATTTTGCCGACAAAAATATGATCAAGACAAGCCTGATTGCAGGCAATGCAGGTATTGATTTCATCGGCCCGATTTTCAGCGGCCTTGGCGACAAAATTGGCATCAGCCAGAAAAGGCCGCGCCATGGAGACCATATCCGCATCGCCCCGCGCCAATATTTCTTCGGCGACTTCGGGTGTATTGATCCGGTTAGAGGTGATCACGGGAATGGATAAGGCTTTTTTGAATTCCGCCGTGACCCAGGTGAAGGCCGCGCGCGGGACTTTTGTAATGATGGTGGGAATGCGGGCCTCATGCCAGCCAATGCCTGTATTGATCAGGGTCGCGCCGGCTTTTTCAATGGCTTGGCCCAGCATGATAACCTCGTCATGGCTGCTGCCGCCTTCGACCAGATCCAGCATKGACAGRCGGAAGATGATGATGAAATCTRTGCCGGTATTTTCCCGAACCCGCCGAACAATCTCAACGGGCAGGCGCATGCGATTTTCATAGCTGCCGCCCCATTCATCGGTTCTGTGATTGGTGCGCTTACAGATGAATTGATTGATGAAGTAACCTTCAGAACCCATGATCTCGACGCCATCGTAACCCGCTTTCTGGGAGTTAAGCGCGCAGTTGACGAAGTCCTGGATCTGTTTCTCTATGCCAGCTTCATCTAGTTCTCTGGGAACAAATGGGTTGATGGGAGCCTGCAGCGGTGAGCAACTCACCAGCTTAGGCTGATAGGCGTAACGTCCGGTATGCAAGATCTGCAAACAGATCACGCCATCTTCTTTATGCACGGCTTGGGTGATTAACTTGTGTTTCTCGATATCTTCATCTGTGGCTATCATGGTGGCATTGGGCATGCCGCCGCCTTCGATATTGGGGGCGAAACCACCGGTGACTATCATACCAATGCCGCCAGCGGCCCGCGCGGCGTAATAGGCTGCCATGCGCTCGAACCCGTTGGGGGCTTCTTCTAAGTTAGTGTGCATCGAGCCCATCAAGCTACGATTCTTAATGGTACGAAAACCTAAATCTAGTGGTGCCATTAAATGTGGATAGGAGTTGCTCATCTCTGTGCCTTTTTATTATTTATTCTTGGTTAAAGATAGAGCGAATGATAGGATTGGCCAATGACTAAAGATTACAAATTGATGACTATTGTTTGCATTGTGACTGCTAGTCTAGAGGGTGCTTATTATGAAACTAGGTGATATTTCTGTTTCTTATATCGAGATCATGCTCAAGGCGATGGCGCACCTTGGGGTCGAGGTCGATGAAATATTGGATAAATATTCCATCGATTCAACATCTTTAGCTTCTCCCGATGCCAGGGTGAGTATTCCTAAATTTATGCGTCTGGGTCATGATTGTATACAAGCCAGTGGTTTACCTTGGTTTGGGCTGGTCATGGGAGAGGTTACCACTGTGACCAATTTGGGTATTGCAGGCTTATTGGCCTTGTCAGCCCAAGATCTCAGGCAAGCCTGCCATCAGATAGCCACCTTCGAGCTGCTCAATAAATATAATTCCAGAGGTCAATCGCAATTCTTTGTGAGTCAGGCGTTTGGTATGGATCAGGATAAGTACCGGGCGCTGAGTCGAGAGTACGGCGTGGAGCAAGGCCAAGGGGTGTTGATGTTTTATTCCATCAAGCCCTATAACGATTACAACTATTTCGTGGTCGATTCCGTCTTGTCTGGTTGGTGCCAGATAATTCAAGATTTGAGTGGCTGTGATGATGGGATTGAGAAGGTCTGCTTCGAGTTTCCAGCGCCGGTTTATGCAGCAAAAGCGCTTGCCACGCTGGACCATGCCAGCCACGGGCGGGCGGGTCTGAATATGGTTTGCGGCTGGAATCAACCGGAATTTGATATGTTCGGCCTGACCAAACCGGATCAGGTCTATGATCAGGGCAAGGAATGGTTTGAAATATTGAGACGTACCCTGTCCGGCGAAGCCGCCTTTGACTTCAAGGGAGATTTCTTTGATCTAAAAGGCGTCTGCGGTGCGCCGGGAAGTATGCAGACACCCCATC
>NVVM01000052.1 GCA_002402225.1 Alphaproteobacteria bacterium | reverse complement strand
TTCTGCGCATGGTCGTGGTGCACGAGCTTGCACACCTGCGCGAAAAGGACCACATCAAGACCTTCTACCAACTGTGCCAGCACATGGAGCCCGACTACCATCAGCTGGAGCTGGATTTGCGTCTGTTTCTGACACTGCGGGGTTAGGGGCCCGCAGGGTCTGAATCGTTATGTTGCTGGATCACTCGCGGGGCGGTAGCTGCACTTCGAATTCTGTCTGCATTGGCTCATCGGAGCCTTCCGGCTGCGCCTGCATGACGAACCGAAAAACCAACTGGCCACTGGTGTCCAGGGTGCCGATGTAGCTCACATCACCATTGGCTTCAACCTGGCGCATGTCTACCTCCATGTCGTGACCCACCAGGTTTTCGTACACAACACTTACGTCGGCAGCAACAGGTTCGAGTCCGCCATCAGAGCGTTTGTCATAGATGATCGCGTTGAACAGCAGGCGTTCAGGGCCCGGTTCAATATTGTGTTCCTCGATCATGACATCGGGCAGACGGTCGGTCGGGGTTATGCTCGCTTGAAGCGAATAGCCCTCGAACTCCTCGACGTGCCCCAGAGGCCGCTCATGCCCCTGCAGGTCGAGGTTGGTCGTGCTTTCAGCTGTGTCGGCACTCTGCTCGGGCTCGTCGGTCTGGTCACAACCGGCCAGCAGGCCAGCGGATAACAGGGCCGCAACCGCGACGGTCCGGAATGTGTTTTTCTGCATGGTATCCATAATGGGCTCTACATTTTGAGCGGTTCAACCGCGTGGGTGTAACCTGTAGACCTCGGCAAACACCAGTTGTGCAATAAATCTCCTGGCGCCCACCAGACCGCCATTACCAGGATCCCTTGAGCGGCGCTTGACCCTCCAGTAGCTATATGGTTTGTAATGGCCCAATCAGTCCAGGCAACTAGGCGCAGAAAGCATGAGCGATCACCAYCASAGCCACAGCCACAGCCAGAGCCACAGCCAGAACCAGAACCAGTGACGATTATTTCTCCTGCTCCGGCAGTGGCCCCCATTGTGCCGCCACAATCAGGAGAAATTCCGTCTCCCGAACCCCAGCAAGAGAAGCAAGTTCCGGAAATTTATGATGACATGATGACGGCAGAGAGTAATTTCACATTATCCGGTTATGTCGAGGTGGAAGGGCGCGGCTTTACGCAGTCAAGCTTTAGTCCGGAGCCAAAGGACTGGACGGTGTCTTTCGCTTTGGAGCCTCTGCTGGAATATGTTTCGGATTCCGGGGATTCTCAAGTTATGTTCCGGCCTTTCGGGCGGTTTGATGTTAATGACRAGGGCCGCAGCCATTTTGATATTCGGGAATTGAATTGGACCGGAACAGCTGATCGCTGGCAGGTGACCGTGGGTATTGATACGGTATTCTGGGGCGTAACAGAGGCCAGCCATCTGGTGGATATTATNAACCAGAATGATAATCTTGAAGATATCGATCAGGAAGACAAGCTTGGGCAGCCCATGATTTCGGCCTCTTATGACAGCAGTTTTGGGGTTTTTTCAGCCTATGTGATGACGTATTTCCGGGAAATGCGTTTTCCGGGGGCCAATGGTCGGCTGCGGATGCCTCTGCTGGTTGATTATACGCAAACGCAATATGAGTCGGCCTCAGGAAAATGGCGTCCGGACTTTGCGGTTCGCTGGACTCATGTGATCGGAAATATTGATGTCGGTCTTTATCATTTTAAAGGAACCAGCCGGGAGCCGGAATTGATCCTTGGAACCGATGTTAACAATAATGCTATTCTGATCCCGCGCTATAACCTTATTGATCAAACGGGTCTGGATTTACAGGGAACATTTGATGATGTCCTGATCAAGTTTGAAGCCATTCGCCGGTCTGGCAATTTATCTGGCCAGACTTCAGGAATAAGGCAGGATTATTGGGCGATGACCGGCGGCATTGAATATAGTTTTTATGGAATAGGCGGCGGTGATTCAGATATTGGCCTGCTGGCAGAATATCTTTACGATGATCGCGGCCCGCAAGCCACCACGGCATTTGAAGATGATCTATTTCTGGGAATGCGCTGGGCGGCAAATGATATCGACAGTACGCAATTACTTGTTGGGGCCATTTTTGATTTAGACACATCGGCCAAATTTATTAATGTCGAAGGCAGCCGCCGCATTGGAGATGATTGGAAAATAACACTGGACGCCAGATTTTTTATGGGGGTTCCCGTGAGGGATCCTATATACCCCCTGTCCCGGGATGATTTCTTCCAAATCAGATTAGCCAGATATTTCTGATCCTGTTATTTCCAACAGAGGCCAACCTTTATCCATCAGTAATTGCAATATTATACCGTTTGTAGTATGTACGTGGGGTGATTAAGATAATATCTCATGAGGGATTTAAGTGGAAAAAGGAAGTTATAAAAGATTGTTGGTAAAGCTTTCCGGCGCGGGCCTCGGGCTTGCGGTGATGTTGGGCGCGGCGACAATGATGACTCAGGACTTCCGCAGTGATAAAATTACCAGCGCTGTATCATCCAGCCATTCAAAATCATTGTCACACCAAGTGAATAAGGACTTTGATATTATCACGGAAACAGGCGGGGCGGGCGTCCAATCTGTTCAGTCATCTTTATTGCTGCACGCCATAAAGATGGAACATTTTGAAAGATTAATGGAAATCAGGTTAAGCGCGGTAGAGACAATAAGCGAGACCATTGAAGAAATTTCATATAAGGCTGCGATCCCGAGTGCGCTCAAAGAAAATATTTTGTTTAATCTGGAATTGCAATTGCAGAAGGCTGAAAAGAACCTGCAGGAAATTGAAACTCTATCCGTAATATTTTCTCGAAATAATGACAGATCCCTTATGAATCTTTCGAAAAGCGACAGCTGCGACAAGGAAAATATTATTGAGCTTGACGAAAAAAGCGGCAATAGAAACACAACAGAAGCCTTTTTCTGGATTTAATGGTCGCCATATTCCCATTACTCTTTCACTAATCTGGGACCCTTTTACGAATCCGGGAATCTAACCTTTTCTCTCTGCCCCTTTACTGCTAAGTTATGAACATATAATATAATTTCTGTAAAGGATGGGGATGGTTGCACATATCGGAACAGTTGCATTTGTGGGCATAGAGGCAAGACTTGTTGATGTGCAGGTTCAGGTCGCTTCAGGATTACCTTCTTTTACCATCGTTGGATTGCCGGACAAGGCCGTGGCTGAATCCCGGGAGCGGGTGAGGGCGGCCCTTGGTGCCATCGGCCTGTCATTGCCGCCCAAAAGAATCACCGTAAATCTGGCGCCGGCTGACCTGCCCAAAGAAGGTAGCCATTATGATCTTGCCATTGCCCTTGGCGTTTTGGTGGCGATGGAGGCGGTGGCCAGTGACACGGTTGAATCTTACATCGTTTTGGGAGAGCTTGGACTTGACGGCGCTATTCAGTCGGTGCCCGGCGTATTGCCCGCAGCGCTGAAGGCCGCTGAAATGGATTGCGGTCTGATTTGCGCCGCAGCCTCTGGCGGCGAAGCGGCCTGGGCGGGGGAGGTTGAAATTATTGCGGCCAGTAACCTGCTTGGTCTGATCAATCATTTGAAGGGCCGTCAGCTCCTTAATCCGCCAAAAGCTGAAATTGCCATGGACGAAAGTGACCTGTTTGATCTTCGGGATATTAAAGGACAGGAAACCGCGAAACGGGCGCTGGAGATTGTTGCCGCAGGCGGTCATAATTTATGTATGGTTGGTCCGCCGGGGTCTGGCAAGTCCATGCTGGCTGCAAGACTGCCGGGCATATTGCCGCCCATGACACCGGAAGAGGTTCTGGAAGTGAGCATGATCGCCTCTGTCTCCGGAATGCTGACGGAAGGCAAGATTACCCGAACGCGCCCTTTCCGCAACCCCCATCATTCGGCCTCTATGGCCGCGCTTGTTGGCGGCGGTATGAAGGCAAAACCCGGCGAGATTTCACTGGCCCACCGGGGGGTGTTATTTCTGGATGAGCTGCCAGAATTTAACCGTCCGGCTCTGGATAGTTTGCGCCAGCCCATCGAAACAGGAGAGGCCGTGGTCGCCCGCGCCAACCGTCATGTGACCTATCCCGCCCGTTTTCAACTGATTGCGGCGATGAACCCCTGCCGCTGCGGCTATCTAGATGATCCGGCGCAGGCTTGCAGCCGTGCGCCCAGATGCGCCGTAGATTATCAATCAAAAATTTCCGGCCCCATGATGGATCGCTTTGATATACATATCGAGGTTCCGGCGGTCAGCGCTCAGGATTTGACCCTGCCCAGCCCGTCAGAAGGCAGCGAGGATGTGGCGGCAAGGGTAATGGCGGCCCGCGCCATTCAGACCGACCGTTATCAGGCTATGGGTATTGGGGGCCGCGTGCGCTGTAATGCGGATGTGGACGGGGAGGCATTGGAGGAAGTGGCTGCTTTGGATAAGCCCGGCAAAGAAATCCTGTCGGAGGCCATCGAAATGATGCGCCTGACCGCCCGCGGTTATCACCGCATCCTGCGTGTTGCCCGCACCCTGGCCGATCTGGATGGCTGCGAGAATATCAGCAAAATCCATATCTCCGAAGCTTTAAGTTACCGTCAAAGAAAACATATTCGCTAAAAATCCAAAATTGATGAATGTGTGAAAGACTTCTGACTTATTACTCATTGTCAAAATTTTTCATAGTTTTGTCATCATTAAATGCTATTAAAAATAGATAACCTTTGCAGGCCACACTTCAAGGCACGAAAGATTGGAAATATAAAACTAAATAAGTGAGATATGAGCCAAAGTGAAAAATATGCAGCGTAATGATTGGTGGGGCTCGGTTAGGGAATATACGCACCCCCGGGTGGTCGGGGTTTTTTTTATGGGAATCTCCAGCGGGTTCCCTCTGACTTTGCTGCTATCATCCCTTGGATTCTGGCTGATTGATGAGGGGGTGTCGAAAGCGACCATCGGTCTTCTGACCTTATCCTTAATTCCCTATTCCTTAAAATTCCTTTGGGCCCCGGCTTTGGACAGTTTGCGTCTGCCTATATTAAACAGGTTATTTGGCCGGCGGCGGTCTTGGTTGATCCTCATTCAAATTGGTCTTGCGTTGGCGATTGTTGGTCTGGCGACCTCATCGCCCGGCGAAGATCCCGTATTCTTTGGTCTGATGGCCATGCTGGTGTGTTTCATGTCCGCCAGTCAGGATTTAGTCATTGATGCCTACCGCATTGAAATATTAAAAGACGATGAAATGCCGGCAGGGGCGGCGATGACCCAATTTGGTTACCGCGTTGGAAATTTGATTGCCGGGGTTGTGACCTTAAAGTTTGCTGATTGGTATGGCTGGGATATTGCCTATTTAAGTATGCCGATATTGCTGCTTTTTGCGCTGGTTCCGATTTTAATTTTTGGCGAACCTGCCCGCCGGGGCWAGCATCTTATGGAAAAGGAAATTGCAACGGTCAGGAGCTGGATGTCAAAGGGCGCGGAAATGCCAGAGCTGCTCCAGAAACTGATCGAAAATTTTTTCACAACRGTGGTGGTRCCGTTCAAGGAATTTATTCARCGGCGCGGCTGGTGGGTTGTGCTGCTTTTTATTGTTCTGCTTAAAGTCGGCGATAGTATGGCGGCGGTCATGACGGCACC
The DNA here is from genome assembly GCA_002402225.1 of Alphaproteobacteria bacterium. Taxonomy (GTDB): domain Bacteria; phylum Pseudomonadota; class Alphaproteobacteria; order Sphingomonadales; family Emcibacteraceae; genus Paremcibacter. Next base: position 12,157 of record NVVM01000052.1, on the reverse strand, counting down.
ATTGATTGGCGACCTTGGTTTCTCAAAAGATGAAATAATCTGGGCCAATAAAACGGTAGGATTTATCGCCGTATTGATCGGGGCATTTTGCGGCGGTGTGGTTCTTAACCGGCTTGGGACTTACCGGGGGTTGATGGTGGCGGCTATCCTTATGATGGTGACCAATCTGAGTTTTGCCCTTTTGGCAGAAAATGGCCGGAATTTGGATCTGCTGATTTTTACCATAGGATTTGAGAATTTTGCCGCCGGTATGGGCGGTACCATCGCCATCGCTTATCTTTCGGGGCTCTGTAATTTGGCTTTCACCGCGACCCAATATGCCCTTCTGACATCTTTTGCCTCCTTAGGCCGGCTGCTGTTAGGTTCGCCGTCCGGCTTTATGCAGGAATCGATCGGCTATACCGAGTTTTTTCTGTTGACCACTCTGGCGGCCATCCCGGGCATTATATTATTGGTGGTGATGAAAAGAATGGGCTATGTCACCAATGACATCAGGGCAAAAAGCGATTAATTCCGGCGRGCGATTATYCTAAGSKTYSRTGAAAATCTATTCTTGCGCCAAGCCATTTTAAAGCCATGCTGTTCCAATAGAAACATGATATTTTTTGATTTGAAGAAATTTATTTGTCCGGGCAATGGTAGATTCTTTTGAAAAACCCGCGTGACCGGCGTCGATAGATACAACATTCCGCCGGGGTTAAGCTGCCTGAATTTCTCTTTGAAAAAGCCGGGCAAATCATCCTGAAAAGGCAAGATCATAGGTGACCAGATACCATCAATATTCTGAATATGGCTAGTGCAGGGAATTAGTTTCACCTGATATTCATGCTTAATCTGCCGCAGATCTTCTTGCTGCGCGCCGGCCACATAAATTTCGTGAATTTTTTTCAGGGCCAATATTTGACCAATATCCATAAAGGATTTTTCAATATAGTCTGCGGGGTTTTGCCTTATTTCTAAGGCCGGCGTTTTTTTAAATGAGCAAAATCTGCATGTGAAATGATATTTATCATTGGAGCCTGAAATTTTTGCACCGCATATGGGGCAGGTCACGGACGATAAATTCATATTGTTTTTAAAATTCTCCGGCTTATAATTCTGGTGTGTGATTTAAGTCCTTCTTATAGGTTAGCCTTGCAGATAAGTTAAGATGATTTATAAGAATTGCAGGGATAAAATAAAAATAACGAAAATGAGATGAGTGATTTGTATACTTCAGAACCGATTATTCTTACCGCAGGCTCCATAGAAGTTCGTATCGCCACTTCGCCAGAAGAACTGGCAGCGGCGCAAAAGTTACGCTATAAAGTATTCTATGAGGAAATGCAGGCCCGGCCCAGCCCCGAGATGGCGCAGCAAAAACGTGATTTTGATAATTTCGACCTGAAATGTGATCAGCTTTTGGCATTTGATACCACAAAAAGTGGTGATGAGGCGGTCATTGCCACTTACCGCTTGCTCAGGGAAGAAAAAATTAAAGACATCCATGAATTTTATTCTTTTCAGGAATTTGATCTGAGCAATATGGATAATGCCGTCTTTCGGGAAAAAATGGCGGGCCGCCAGCTGCTCGAACTGGGCCGAAGCTGCGTTCGCGAAGAATATCGGTGCAATAATATCATCCAGCTTATGTGGCGGGCCATTGTGATTTATATCACGCGCCATAATGTGGGATGTTTGTTCGGCTGCGCGAGCCTTGCGGGCGTTATTCAGGGGGACTTGGAACTGGCCCTGTCTTACCTGCATCATAAATATAAAACGCCGGATGAATTTAATATACCCGCCTTGCCGGAGCGGGCCCAGAAAATGAATTATTTTGCCTGGGAGGATATTGACATCAGCAAAGCCRAAAGACAGCTGGCACCTCTTGTGCGCGGCTATGCACGTCTTGGCTGTTATATTGGGGACGGCGCGGTAATTGATGAGCAGTTCAACACCACAGATGTTCTCATTTTATTGCTTGTGGATCGTTTAAGAAAAACCACACCGCAACTTTTTGAGGATAAATAAATTAACGGGGGAGAAAAGCTATGCACCGGCATATAATTTTATGGGCCGTGACTCTTTTGACAGTCATCGGCGCAATCGTGATTGGCCCCATTGCTCAAAATCCAGCATATCATAATTTTGCCGCCCAAGCTTCTTTGTGGGGTATCCCGAATTTTTTCAACGTGATGAGTAATCTTGCCTTTTTGTATGTGGGGATATGGGGGCTTTTTAAATATAGAACAGGATTATCATGGGATGGCTATAAAGTTCCGTATATTACCTATTGCACCGGGCTTATTTTAACCGCCTTTGGATCAGGCTGGTATCATTTGTTGCCCAATATTGATACGCTTGTCTGGGACAGATTGCCTATGACGTTGGCTTTCATGTCTTTGWTSAGYTTGATATTGCGTGATTTYGTTCATGAAAATTTTGGCCGAAGGATATTCATTCCGGCCCTGCTGGCCGGAGCCGCGAGTATTTTATATTGGGTCATATCCGAGCATATGGGCGCGGGCGACCTTCGGCCATATGGCTTGGTTCAATTTCTGCCGTTGATGATATTCATTGTGGTTTTGATATTCTACAGCCCCCGGTTCGGCAACCGTCTCTATTTTATTATGGCTTTGTTGTTTTATATGTCGGCCAAGGGGGCGGAATATATTGACTTTCCCCTATATCAGGCATTGGGACAGGGCTTTAGCGGCCATTCCATCAAACATATTCTTGCCGCCATCGGCAGCTTTTACGCCCTGAAAATTTTCCTGAAGCCATCAGGAGTTTGATATCTATATTTTCTTATGCATGTTCACATTATGGGCGGCAAGGGCGGCCAGATTAATAATTTCTGAGGCATATGAYCCCATRGGGATRATCTGAACCGARTGGGMAAGYCCCACMAGCATRGGGCCAATCWCGGTGCCCCCGCCAAGCTCGCGCARCATTTTGGTTGAAATATGGGCCGAATGCATGCCSGGCATAATCARKAYATTGGCMGGSCCKGACAGRCGGCAAAAGGGGTATGACTTCATGATCTCAGGGTTAAGAGCAACGCCGGCATGCATTTCCCCCTCATATTCAAAGTCAACTTTCTGGCCATCCAATACGCTTACCGCCGCCCGCGAAGTCGTGGCTAAAATGCCACCCACAGGATTGCCAAAATTGGTATAAGACATAAAAGCAACGCGCGGTTCTATGCCAAAATGACGAACGGCCGCCGCCGCATGGATGGCAATCTCGGCCATTTCTTCTGCGGTGGGCATTTCATTGATGGCAGTGTCGGCTATAAAAATTGTCCGGTCGTCCTTGACCACAATAGACAGCCCCATGGCTTCACAGCCGGGGATCGGGTCGATCACTTTCATAATACTGTCCAGCGCCGCCGCATAATGGCGGTTATGCCCGGTCACCATGGCATCCGCATCSCCRWRKGCYARCATACAGGCCCCGAATATATTACGGTCTGACTTGACAAGACGCAGGCAATCCCGAAAAAGATAACCTTTGCGCTGTAATTTCGAGAATAGAAATTCGGCATATTTGGTGGTCTTTTCACTGCTCTGGCCATGATGGATTTCCAGCGTGTCGTTGCGATTATGCCCGATATGTTCCAGATGATCGCGAATTTTCTCTTCATAACCGATAAGAACCGCTTTGCCATAGCCATTCTGCTCAAACCCTAGGGCGGCCCGAAGAACGGTCTCTTCATCGGCTTCGGTAAAGATAACCCGCTTTGGCTCATTGCCGAGCTGATCATAGATCATCTGTAATGTACCGGTGGTGGGGTTGAGCCGCGCCGCCAATTCCTTGCGGTAGGCATTCATATCGATGATCGGCCTTCTGGCAACGCCGCTTTTGATGGCGGCTTCTGCGACGGCGGGCGATATGGCACTGATCAATCGCGGATCGAAAGGTGCCGGAATGATATATTTTGGGCCATATTTCGGATGCCCCCCGCTATAGGCGGCGGCGACTTCGTCTGGTACGTCCTCGCGKGCAAGTTTCGCAATGGCGAGGGCGGCGGCTATTTTCATTTCATCATTGATGGTGGAGGCTCTTACGTCCAGCGCGCCGCGAAAAATATAGGGAAAACCAAGCACATTATTGACCTGATTGGGATAATCAGATCTGCCTGTGGCCACGATGGCATCATCCCGTGCTTCGGCGACATCTTCGGGCATTATTTCAGGGTCGGGATTGGCCATGGCAAAAATGATGGGCTTGTCCGCCATGCTTTTGACCATATCCTTGCTGACGGCGCCTTTGACTGACAGGCCCAGGAATATATCCGCACCAACCAGTGCCTGCTTCAATGTGCGATGTTTTGTTGTAATGGCGTGGGCTGATTTCCATTGGTTCATGCCTTCCTTGCGGCCTTGATATATGACGCCTTTGCTGTCACACATGATGACATTTTCATGGGGTACGCCCATGGCCTTGACCAATTCTGTACAGGCGATAGAGGCGGCCCCCGCGCCATTAACGACTATTTTAACATCTTTTATGTCACGTCCCGTCAGGTCAATGGCATTTATGACTCCGGCGGCGGTAATGATTGCCGTGCCGTGCTGATCATCGTGAAAAACCGGAATATCCATCTTTTCGCGCAGGGCCTGTTCAATGATGAAGCATTCCGGGGCTTTGATRTCTTCSAGRTTKATWCCGCCWAAKGNYKKGSCCARGYAANYKSACRCARTTGAYGAATTCATCCACATYYKYGGTATCSAYYTCRAKRTYRATACCGTCAATATCGGCGAATCTTTTGAACAGAACCGCTTTGCCCTCCATAACAGGTTTGGACGCGAGCGCGCCAAGATTCCCAAGCCCGAGGATGGCGGTGCCATTGGTAATAATCGCCACGAGGTTGCCTTTGGCCGTATAATCATAAACCATACTTGGATGTTCTGAGATGGCCAATACAGGGGCCGCTACGCCGGGGGAGTAGGCCAGGGATAAATCACGCTGGGTTGCCATGGGTTTTGTCGCCCGGATTTCCAGTTTCCCGGGACGGCCAATGGCGTGGTAATGGAGGGCTTCTTTATCGCCAAAATCACTTTTTTTGTCACTCATTACTTTGCTTCCTACGATTATTATAATCTTTATAGTCTGGTTTTAGAAAATTGCTTTCCACCCATGGGGCAGATAAGGTATCTTCTGTATGGCATCTGCAGCATATATCTGAATATCAAAAAACACCAGAGAAACAGATTTTTGAAACATATTTAATTACATTATTTGTATGTATATTGTAATTAAACCAATTGTAAACAGATAATATCTTTATTAATATTTTAAAATTGATGAAATTATGACTGATACACTGATAAAAAGTAAAAATAAAATATCGCAGCCTATGGCGAAATCTGCGCCGAAATCTGTGGCAAAATCTGATTCTGCTGTAACGCCCATGATGGTACAATTTTTAGCGTTAAAAGAAAAACATCAGGAATATCTGCTCTTTTACCGCATGGGTGATTTTTATGAATTATTCTTCGAGGATGCGGCCATTGCCTCGGAGGCTCTCGATATTACCCTGACCAAACGGGGGAAGTATAACGGGGCTGATATTCCCATGTGCGGCGTTCCGGTTCATGCCGCTGAAAATTATCTGTCCCGCCTCATCAAGGGGGGGTTCAAGGTTGCCGTTTGCGAACAGATGGAAAGTCCGGCAGAGGCCAAAAAACGCGGTGCCAAATCTGGTGCCAAATCTATTGTAAGACGGGATGTGGTGCGTTTGGTAACCCCGGGAACCATTACCGAAGAAAATCTGTTAAATGCCCGCCAGAATAATTTTTTGGCGGCCTTGGCCCGGTCGCAAAATAAATTTGCGCTGGCATGGCTTGATATTTCCACGGGGGATTTTTTTGTCAGCAGCCTTCGCCCTGAAAATTTGGGTTCCGAATTGGCCCGCCTGAATGCGGGAGAGATCATCCTGTCGTCACAACTTTTGGAAAGTGATGATCTGGGGGATGCGCTTGCGGACTGGGAACATGTTCTGAGCCTCGTTGAAAGCAGCCATTTTGACAGTATGCGGGGGGAAGCAGTCCTGAAAGAGGCTTACGGCGTCAAAACCCTCGAAGGATTGGGCAGCTTTAACCGCGAAGAATTATCTGCCTGCGGCGGGTTAATAACATATTTGCTGGAAACGCAAAAAGGCAAATTGCCCAAACTTAAGAATCCCGTGTCCGTCGGCGAAGGCGGCACCATGATGATAGACGGAGCGACCCGCAGAAATCTGGAATTGACCCATACTTTGGCGGGGTCGCGGCAAGGCAGCTTGCTCCATACGATTGACCGCACGGTAACCGGCGCGGGCGCGCGATTGCTGAACAGCCGCCTTAATGCGCCGCTAATGGATCATAGGGTCATAAACCGGCGTCTTGATCTGGTGGCTTATTTTCAGGAACATGAGGCATTTCGCCGCAAGATCAGGGACTTGCTTAAGCGGTGCCCTGATTTGGAACGCGCCATGTCGCGGCTTTCCGTGGGGCGCGGCGGCCCCCGTGATCTCGCGGCGGTGCGCATCGGCTTGGTGCAGGCTGCGGATATTAAATATATTTTCCAAAGCCGGTCGAAATCGCAGAGTGCCGTAAGTGACGATGAACTGGTTTCGCGGCCGGGTGATATTGATAGTATCCTCAAAAATTTAGGCTCTCATCAGGAAACCATTGATTTGTTGCAAAGGGCTCTTTGTGAAGATCTGCCGACCATCATTCGGGACGGGAACTTCATAGCCAAGGGCTTTCATGCCGCCCTCGACGAATTTCGTATGTTGTCCAGTGAAAGCAAAAGATTGATATTGGCTTTAGAGGCTAAATACCGCGATATGAGCATGGTGAACGGCCTGAAAGTGAAATATAATAACGTGCTGGGATATTTTATTGAGGTCACGGCGCTTCATGCGGATAAGTTAATGGCCGCGCCCTTGAATGAAACTTTCATCCATCGCCAGACTTTGGCCAGTGCGGTGCGGTTCAATAGTCACGAACTGGCAGAACTTGCGGGGAAAATAGGGCAGGCATCGGACAGAGCCCTTGTTCTGGAACATGAAATATACGAAGAATTGGTCGCGGCCACACTTCAGCACTGGCAGGAAATAATTCTGGCATCTCAGGGGCTTGCGCAACTGGATGTGGCAACCGCCCTGGCGGAACTTGCGGCTGAAAAGAATTACAGCCGGCCTTTGGTTGATGACAGTTTAAATTTTGACATTCAAAATGGCCGTCATCCCGTGGTTGAAGCTGCCTTGGAGAAAAATCACTCAGATCATTTTGTGACCAATGACTGCGACCTTAACCCCGGTAACAGATTATGGCTGATTACAGGGCCAAATATGGCCGGTAAGAGCACTTTCCTGCGGCAAAATGCCTTGATGGCTTTAATGGCCCAAATGGGCAGTTTCGTGCCGGCAAAAAAAGCGCATATGGGCATTGTTGACCGTCTGTTCAGCCGGGTCGGTGCCTCGGATGATCTGGCGCGGGGACGATCAACCTTTATGGTTGAAATGGTTGAAACTGCGGCAATCTTAAACCAGTCAACAAGCCGCTCTCTGGTGATTCTGGATGAGATAGGCCGGGGGACAGCCACTTACGATGGCCTGTCTATTGCCTGGGCAGCGGTGGAGCATATCCATGAGGTGAATGAATGCCGGGCCTTATTTGCAACCCATTATCATGAGATGACCGCATTGGCGGCAAAGCTGGATGATCTGGCGCTGCATTATATGAAGGTTAAGGACTGGCAGGGAGAAATTATCTTTCTTCATCAAGTGGCCAAGGGCTCTGCGGATCGCTCATATGGTATTCAGGTGGCAAAACTGGCAGGTCTGCCAAAGGTGGTCGTAGAGCGGGCGCAGCAAGTGTTGCATAACCTTGAACAAGGCGGGCAGGGCGCAGCCAAGGGGCAAAAAATGGATAGTCTGGCCGATGATTTGCCTTTGTTTTCCGTTCTTCAGGCCAAAGTCGATCAGGGGTCAGTTAATGAAAATTCGGTTACGGTGAAAATTGAACAAATATTGTCAGATGTGTTCCCTGATGAACTTAGCCCAAGGCAGGCAATGGATATTCTCTATAAATTAAAGAAGTTGCAGCAAGATGGTTAAAGTTAAAAAACATATCCAGATTTTTAATCGCAAAGCATTTGAAAACAGGCTGCGTGACCTTCAGACGAATATGCCCYYTTCYGAWRYGCGWCCGGSCTTGATAGAGCTTTTWAAAGARTTTTATCAGAMRGGRTTTRARGAAATTCARCRYCGCTGTRMTGMGGGGGAAARTGGYGCAKCTYTGGTYGCGGCGCAGACGYTKTTGACGGATGAAATTATYATTCAGATTTATAAAATTACAACAGAATATATTCTGCCTGTGCAGAATAGAACGTCGAGTGAACGGTTGAGTCTTGTGGCCATTGGCGGCTATGGGCGCATTGATATGTCGCCCTATTCCGATGTGGATATATTGTTTTTATTGCCCTATAAACAAACCGCATGGGGCGAGCAGGTCGTTGAATATATGCTTTATATGCTGTGGGATATCGGCTTGAAAGTCGGCCATGCGGTTCGCACGATTAAGGAATCTGTGCGCCTGTCAAAAGCAGACTTGACCATTCGGACATCTTTGCTGGAATCCAGATATATCTGCGCGGACAAGGCCTTATACGAAGAATTTCTGGAAAGTTATAAAAGTCAGGTTGTCGCCGGAACTGAACCCGAATTTGTTGAAGAAAAACTTGCCGAGCGTGACGCGCGTCATATCAAACTGGGTCAGGCCCGTTATGTGGTTGAACCGAATATCAAGGAAGGCAAGGGGGGSTTGCGCGACCTGCAAACTTTATATTGGATTTCYAAATATTTATATGGCGTGGAAAGTGTATCCGAAGTGGTTGAGAAGGGSGTWTTTTCCAAGAATGATTATCGCCARTTCCGAAAAGCCCATAATTTTATGACGATCGTACGYTTTCAACTGCATTATATTTCTGGCCGCGCGGAGGAACGCATTACGTTTGGCGTACAGAAAACACTGGCGGATCGCCTTGGTTATGTGGATCGGGCCGGATTATCCGGCGTCGAACGTTTCATGAAGCATTTTTTCCTCATGGCAAAGACCGTGGGTGATCTGACGCGAATATATTGTGCCTATCTCGAAGATAAACATAAGCGTAAGCCTCGTCTCAGGATGCCCAAATTTGGCCTTCGCAATCGAAAAATAGGCATATTCCCTGTTGAGGGCAGTCGTATTTCACTGACGACTTCCAAGGATTTTATTGACGACCCCATTAACATGATGCGTATTTTTCATGRGGCCCAAAAACATGATTTGGACATTCATCCCCGGGCATTGCGCCGTATTCGTCATAACCTTAAGCTGATAAATCGAAATTTTCGCAATGATCCTGAGGCGAATAGGCTGTTCATTGAAATGCTGACCTATAAAGCGGGGCCGGGGTTTATTTTAAGACTGATGAATGAAGCCGGCGTGTTGGGCAAATTTATTCCTGATTTTGGACGGGTTGTGGCCCAAATGCAATTTGATATGTATCATGTTTATACCGTTGATGAGCATACCATCAGGGCGATTGAGCTCTTGTCCGAACTGGAACAGGGTAAATTTGCGGAGGAACATCCGTTATCCCATGAAATAGTCCATAAAATACTTTCGCGAGAGGTGCTTTATGTCGCTGTTTTACTTCATGATATTGCCAAAGGACGTAAGGGTGACCATTCGGTTTTGGGGGAGAAGGTGGCCCAAAAACTATGTCCGCGCCTTGGGCTGACTGCGGCGCAAACGGAAACCGTTTCATGGCTTGTGCGTCATCATCTGATTATGACGCATGTGGCCTTTAAGCGTGATTTGAGTGACCCAAAAACCATCGAGGATATTTCGAAAATCATTCAAAGCCCTGAACGGCTGCGCCTGTTGCTGGTTTTGACCGTTGTTGATATTCGGGCTGTCGGGCCAAAAATATGGAATGGCTGGAAGGGGCAATTGCTTAGGGATCTGTATTATCAAGCCGAGAGATATCTTTTGGGCGATCAAGTCGAAGGCGGCAATAAGCACGGAATAGAGGCGGCTCAGGAAATGCTTCGCGCCGAGCTTGCCGACTGGACGGACGAAGAGTTCAGGGCATATTGCAAAAGATTTTACGCGCCGTACTGGCTTGCCGTTAAGGGTGAGAATCAAATCAGAAATGCGCGGCTGATTGCGCTGTCGGACAGAATAGAAGAAAAGTTGAGCATTAATATTCATGTGGATGAATTTCAAAATATTTCAGAGTTAACCATCTATGCACAAGATCATCCGGGGCTTTTTGCCAGAATAACAGGGGCTATCGCGGTGAGCGGGGCCTCTATTCAGGATGCAAGAGTTTTTACCACCAAGGATGGCATGGCTTTGGATACCTTCAGGATTCAAGAGCCGGACGGCGGCATATTCAAGGATAAACACAAGCTGGAGCGTCTTAAGAAAACGATCGAGCGAACCCTCGCCGGTGAATTACTACCGCGCAAAGAATTGGACAATTTATGTGAGCGGCCCAATAAGGCAGATGCCTTTACTATTGAACCTCGTGTCTTGATTGATAATAAGGCCAGCAACCGTTATACGGTCATCGAGCTGAATGGTCTTGACCGGCCGGGCTTTCTTTATATGCTGTCACAGGCTCTGGTAGATTTGAAACTTTCCATCGGCAGCGCCCATATCGCCACCTTTGGCGAGCGGGCGGTAACGGTTATCTTTGTCTGTGACTTGTTTGGCCATAAAATTGACAATGAAAATAAATTGAAAAAAATCAGGGAAAAACTGATGGCAGCTCTTTTAGTTGGCAAAAAGAAACCGAAGGCTACCAAGAGAAAAGTCAAACGGGTTAGTCAATAATATGTCCCTAGCAAAAGCCGTTGCCATCTTTAGCAGCTTCACCCTCATAAGCCGGATTTTGGGTTTTATGCGGGATATATTGGCGGCTTCCATACTGGGCGCGGGTTTTGTGGCGGATTGTTTTTTCGTTGCCCTGAARCTGCCSAATTTTTTCCGCAGGCTKTTTGCYGAGGGSGCSTTYAGTGCCTCTTTTGTGCCGGTCTTCACCGCGACTCTTACCCAAGGTGGAAAAGAAGAAGCTTTAAGTTTTGCCGAAAGTGCCTTTTCCTGTTTGCTGGTGGTGCTGTTGGTTCTTGTCGCGCTTATGGAAATATTCGCGCCGGCGGTCATCTATGTTCTGGCGGGTGGTTTCACGGATGATGAGGTTAAGTTCCAATTGGCTGTTCTTTTGACCAGAATTACCTTCCCATTTCTGTTATTTATCAGTCTTGTCTCACTTTTGGGCGGTATATTGAATGCTTTGGGTAAGTTTTCCGAAACAGCTGCAACACCAATCATATTGAATCTAAGTATGATTTCTGCCCTGATTTTCTTTTCGGATCAATTCGAGACACCGGCGCACTCTCTGGCCATAGCCGTGTCATTGGCCGGATTTATCCAGTTGATCTGGCTCTATCTGGCTTGCCGGCGCATTGGGTATAAAATCAGGCTTGTCATGCCGCGCCTGACGCCAAAGGTAAAAGAGATGTTGATTATTATGATGCCCGCGGCTTTGGGCGCCGGGGTGATACAGATTAATCTCATGCTGGATATGATTATCGCCTCCCATCTGCCGAATGGGTCCATTTCCTTTTTATTCTATGCGGATAGATTGAACCAGTTGCCCATCGGGGTGATCGGGGTTGCCTTGGGCACCGTTCTTTTGCCAATGCTGGCCCGAAATATAGCCGAGGGAGATGATGCGGCCTGTAACGCCAATCAAAACAGGGCCATAGAGCTTGGCCTTTTCCTGACTATTCCGGCGGCGGTGGCTTTTATGATCATTCCCTATCAATTGATCCATGTGTTATTTGAAAGGAATGCTTTTACCTCGCAGGATAGCTGGCAGACGGCCTATGCGCTGGCGGCTTATGCGGCGGGGCTTCCGGCCTATGTCCTAGCCAAGATCTTCAGCCCCGGATATTTCGCGCGCAAAGATACTAGAACGCCGGTAAAATTTGCGATGGTGGCATTGGCCGTGAATGTCATATTGAATTTAATATTGATGCAGTATTTTGCCCATGTGGGACTGGCGATGGCCACGGCCATATCCGCCTGGGTTAATGTGGCATTGCTGGCGGGGGGATTGATCCGGCGAGGCC
>NVVM01000051.1 GCA_002402225.1 Alphaproteobacteria bacterium | reverse complement strand
GATTATATTATCGTCAATGATGATCTTGAAACATCCGAGCGACAGCTTTTTTCCATATTGCAGGCTGAACGCCTGAAACGCGCCCGCCAAACCGGTCTTGTCTCATTCGTTCAGGACATCACCGGCGAGCAATAGCGGTTATTGCTCATAGGCCTTTGCCAGACGGCAAAAATCTTCAACCGTTAATTCTTCTGCGCGGCAGGTTGGGTTGATATTTGCGGCTTCGAGATAAGGTAGAGGAGCTTTGCCCAAGGCCTTAAGGCTGGTGCGGAGCATCTTGCGGCGTTGATTGAAGGCAGCGTAAACAACCTTTTCCAATATTTCCTGTTTTGGCGTGTGGGCTTGTTCTTCTTTCGGGATGATATTGACAATGCAGGAGGTGACTTTTGGCACAGGGGTGAAGRCCCGTGCGGGAACATCAAATATTATTCTGGCCTCGGTCCGAAACTGCCCAAGAACGGAAAGACGGCCATATGCCTTCGTGCGGGGCTCTGCAATAATACGTTGGCCAACTTCCTTTTGAAACATAAGGGTTAGTGAGCTGTACCACGGCAACCAATCGCCCAAGGTCAACCATTTCACCAGCAAAGCCGTGCCCACATTATAGGGCAGATTAGCGATAATTTTAACCGGACGTCCTTCGGTGTCACCAATTAACTCACGCTCATTCACAAGAAGCGCGTCGCCCTCAAACACGTCCAGTTTTCCGGGGTAGGCGGCCTGAATTTCTTTTTGAGCCTCAATGCAGCGCGGGTCCATTTCCACSGCAACAACMCGMKSCGCGCCGYTCATYAATARRSCRCGGGTKAGGGCGCCGGGGCCGGGGCCGACTTCATAGACTATGGAATCCTTTAAGCGGCTGCCGCCCATTCCCTCAGCAGAGCGGGCTATTTTACTGGTCAGGTTCAAGTCGGTGAGGAAATTCTGTCCCAAAGATTTTTTGGCGTTTAGCTCATAACGGCTAATCATATCCCGCAGGGGCGGCAGACCATCTTCATACATTTTCTTTGGTTCCGTTCTGACGGTTCTGATATATTTTATCCGCTAATTTTATGGCGTTGATCATACTCTTTGGGTTGGCCAGGTTTTTGCCGGCAATATTTAAGGCCGTGCCATGATCAGGTGATGTGCGCACGATAGGCAACCCAAGGGTAACATTAACGCCGCCGTCAAAGTCTAAAGTTTTGATGGGGATCAGGGCCTGATCGTGATACATGCATAATGCCGTATCATATGTGGTGCGGGCGGCGGCATGAAACAGGGTATCGGCGGGCAGGGGACCTTGAATATTAATGCCCTGCGCTCGCAAGTGATCTATGGCGGGCCGAATGATTTTTTCATCCTCCTCGCCCATGGCACCATTTTCACCGGCATGGGGATTTAATCCGGCCACGACAATACGGGGGTTTTCAAGGCAAAAATCCTGCATCAGAGCCTTGTTTATTTTAGAAGCAATTTGCGTGATTAAATCAGCAGTGATTGACTTTGAAACATCGCGCAGTGCCATATGGATGGTCAGGGGAACAACGCGCAAATAGTCGGAAACGAGCATCATCACCGGCGTTGCAGGTCGAGACATATATTTTCCGCATAATTCCGCCAGATATTCCGTATGACCGGGACAGGTAAAACCCGCGTCATAAAGGTTTGATTTCTGGATTGGCGCGGTGATCAGTCCAGCGGCTTTGCCTTCGAAAATAAAATCAACTGACTTTTTTATAGCCCCGATTGTCATATTGGCCGTCGCGGTAATGGGTGACCCAAAGTGAAATAATTCGTGTTTAATCCTGGGCCCAAGATCATATATCGGCAGATGATTGATAAAAACATCTCTGCTTTCATCCGGCGACCGAATGATATGTACAGGCACATTCAGGCCCAGTTTACGGGCTGTCTCCAGAAAAATTTGCGGGTTTCCCACCACAAAAAAGGCTGGTAAATTCTGCCTGTGTCGTTCGGCCCAGCTTTTCAGGATAATTTCAGGGCCGATGCCAGCCGGCTCGCCCGCAGATATGACCAAAGGAGGGGAATTATTTATAGTCGATGATGGCATCGCGCCGCAAGTCTCTGAGGTGACGCCGCGCTATGAGGCCAACGCGTTGCTGTGACAGGCTTCCTTCAACACTATCGTAATCGGGCAGCCTGATTTCAGGGGCTTTTCTATCACAAACGACAAACACGCGGTAACCGGCCGGTTCCTTGATGGGGGGCGTTGCATGACCAACCTCAGTTTCAAGTAGCGTATCATGGAGGTTTTGCGGCAGATCTGAAATGGCCAGATTACCGAGGCTCGCGGTTTCTTTTGCGCCGAGCGCCTTACCCTGCGCCTCAAGATTATCACAGCTTTCAATCTTTTTAGCAGCAGCGGCAATGGTTCTTTCCAAGGCATCCAATTCTTCTTTTTGTGCCTTGTCAGAAACTTCGAAGAACATATGATGCAAATCTACGCGAGCATCAGTTTTACTGGCGGTTAGGACTTGTCTTTTGCCCGCTAATTGAAGGATATAAAAACCGTCTTCAGTTTCGATTGGCCCTGCAATCTGTCCTTGTTTCATATCCACAAGAGCAGACATCATTTCCGGATTAAGTTGCGATTCCATGAGCCAGCCCAAATCCCCGCCGACCGCAGACGTTGTTGATTGTGAAAATTGGCGGGCCATAACCTGAAAGGGCGCGTTATTATTCAGTTGTTCAATGATTTTTGTCGCGGCAATTCTGCTTTCTTCCCGTTTATCATTTTCTGATACGAGCAGAAAAATTTCCAAGGCATGATATTCATGTTGCCCCTTATTACTATGCATTCTGTCGAGTATTGAATGAATTTCTTCATCGCTGATACTGACCTGAGGCATCAACAGGCCGCCGACAACCTGTTCCCATGCCAAAGAGGCTTCAATCTGTTTCAGCATTGATTCTTTAAGAATGCCGGTCTGGTTGAGCTGCTGTTCCAGTTGCTGCGGCGTGATACGCATTTGCTGGGCATAGGTCGCAAAAGACTGTTCTTGTTCTTCTTTGCTGATGACGGTTTTATAATTACTCGCTTCYTGRGTTTTTAATTTGTCATCAATAAGGCTTTGCARGGCCTGTTGGTTCATATATTGCTGTTCTTCTGGTGTGATTTGACGTTTGTTAGATGAAATCATGAAGAGCAAAACACGCTGTTTCAGGTCATATAATGATATGGGGCTGTCATTAACAACGGTCACAATTTGTTGAATGTCACTGAGCTTCTCTGGCGCGGCGCGTTGTTGAGCGGCAGCGGTTACTGAAGAGAGCAATATACTACCAATGATACTAACTAAGCTTAATTTTAATGTTCTTGCTAGAAATCTACAATTCATATTACATATGCCTGTTTTTAGTCTGATTTTGAATTTTACTACATATCTATACTGATAAACAATGGAAAAATCAAAAGGCAATTCATCCCAGGTGTTTTAAGACCAGTCTTATATGAAAACTACTGGACGGCGTAATATCCCTGTCTGTCGTTAGCCGTTTTTCATATCGTATGCCAAATTCTAAACATTCATTCTTGAAACGAATGCCAGCATCGTAAGAAATTGTGTCTTTTTTAAGCAGGTCCCGTACCCAGCTGCCATGGAGCGTCCAACTATTGTTTACAAAAACCTGAAGGCCCGTTCCGAACTCTTGGCGATTTTCAAACTCAGTATTCCTTAAGTCTGCGGCGTCTCTATCTAAATCAAGATAACGCATAGAGGCTCTGAATTTTTTTGTCCCGCCGGAAAGAATCATCTCGTTACGACGAAGCCTTAAACTATTTTTGTCCAGACGAAATCGATGGATATAATCAAAATAATCCCCAAAAATAAAATCAAGACGACCCACAAAGTCGGATGACTTTCCTTCGAATCCGGAGCCAGCAGGGAAAGCCTCCGATGATTGAAGGCGAAAACTCTGGCCTATGGTCGCGATGACAGAGGTCCTGCCGGAATATAGGGAATAACGCACGCCATAATTAACTCTCGTTCCGGCTTCCCATCTATCATATCCGTTATAACGATTGTGACTGAATAGATTATTTTCATCAAATTCAAAATTACGGCTATCTTCATTTACAATATCGAGGGAATTAGGATAGTTTGGCGCGACAATGATTGAAATTAATGGCTCAATGATTTGCTGCGTTGATTCGCCATTCTTRATGAARGGYAATTTCCAGTCKRYSGCAAATTKKGGYARRAYTCKYSCRRMKGTKYYRYTGSTKCCGSYRTRAAKRRRYTGRTCYTGTTKKTYSSSGGMAYTATTRTKGAATACRTCGCCCCGMAWRCTKGCGSTAAAGGTRTAAAAATCMCCAAGSCKGGTTTTYARMGGYAGYTTCCARGCSCYYTSAASGCTYRYGCGCTGTGWATYCACRCCRYYYGTKCGSACAATRGCAACMSCRCTGGCRTCAAKKRTRAACTGATTACCCCATTTGCCGGGCGTAGAAGCCATATTTAAGTCAATGGCTGGTAGCGCCTGACCTGTAGTGGCCGCAATATCTTCTTCGTCCAGTCCCTGAAATCCATAAAGGCCCGCCGTGAAATAATTGCGGCCTGTGAAATTTTCGATGCGGACCTGACTTTTCAGAACATCGGATCGATCCTGATAATAACGCCTGAGGTAAGTGTCGTCGCTGACCCAATTGAAAGCATAATCCCACTGCCATGTATCTCCGGCAAATTTTAAATTATCAAGATCAAATTGCCCGCCGGAGAATATATGCCCGCGAATTTCACGGCTGTCTGCATCAATTTGGTTAACATCCAGATCACGGGCATTGGTCGCGGAGCCTTTGATAAAAAATTGCCCATTTCCCGTATGTTGCCGGTACGTCCCCGCGAGAACAATTCCTTCCTTTGTGGTTAATATTGGCTCAAGGGTTATATCCTTATGAGGCGCTAACTTAAAATAATAGGGAACCGTAACATTTATGCCAAGTTCTGATGAGGTAGAAAATTCTGGAGATAAAAAGCCCGAGGCCGCGCGAACGGTTGGATCAGGATGAGAAAAATACGGCGTATAGAGTATGGGAACGCCCGCAATTTCCAAAATAACATTACTATATTTTATAGTTTTATCATTTTCATCATGGGTAATGGAATCAGCCTTGATTTGCCATAATGGCTTTCTTTGGCCTTCACTGTTACATGTTTTGCAGGGAGAATAAGCGGCTTTTTTGAAGGTGGTTCTTTTGCCGACACGAATGGCTTCTTTTGCGATCAAGTGTGAATCATCGGAGAATAATACTCTGACATTACGAATAAAGCCTTCCCTCAGACCGTCCTTAAGGATTGTTTCTTCCATAAACATGATATTACCCTTATCATCTCGAATAGTAATGCCGCCAGTGGCCTTTACTTCTCGGGTTGTACGGTTAAACGTAACTTTATTTGCCGTCAAAATTGTTTTTTCATGATGCAGGGTAACGTCGCCGGTGGCGATGATGATATTATCTTCACTGAAGTATTCGACTTTTTCCGCAGAAAAATTTATTTTATTATTATTACCAACAGTTTTCGCATGGGAAGCCTTGCCGTCATCAGAGAATGCTTCCAATGCAGATGTGGGCAATATCATTCCCAAAAACAGGCCCAAGAACAGGCCCAAGAACAGGCTGATGAAGATTATTTTTCTTACCATATAGGGTTATTTACATACTTTTCTTTTTTTTGCCTACAGTTTTTTCCAAGATAACAGAAAAATCGTCTAAATAAGTTTTACACTTGTACAATGTTTTTTTCAGAAGTATCAGTGACTTTTTCAAAAGTATCCGTCACAATAGGATAACCTAAAAAGACACTTGGACATAATTGAGGCATAGAATGAATATTATTTTTAACAAGAAAAGCTTACCCACCGCCGATGCGCATGTCATCTTTGTTTATGCGAACGGAAAATTGTCCGATAGTGCAAGCAAAATTGATAAAGCAACGGGAGGACTGGTTAAGCGCGCTATTATAATCGGTCATTTTTCCGGAAAATTTGGCCAGATTATTGATCTTGTCGCCCCTGAAAATCTGGAGATAAACCGTGTTCTTGTTGTTGGGCTGGGCCGCGAAACAGAAATTGACATATTACGGGCACAAAAAATTGGCGGTAAAATTATGGCTAAACTGATTTCATCCGGTGATGAACAGATTTCCATTGCAGCGGACGCCCCGGCACGTTCCAATATATCTGATGCTGAATTTGCCGCCCATATGGCATTGGGTATTCGCTTGCGCAGGTATCGGTTCGATAAATATTTTACCAAACAGGAAGAGGCTAAGAAACCGTCTGTGATTGGAGTATCTATTATGTCGGCTTCGGCCTTAAATGCGAAAAAACTATTTGCAGACTTAGATAAGGTTGCGGATGGTGTAGAATTTGCCCGTGATTTAGTGACGGAGCCCGGCAATGTGATTTATCCGGAAAGCTATGCTGAAAAGATCAAGGAATTATCCAGTCTTGGTGTTGATGTTGAAATCCTTGATGAAGATACCATGGAAGAATTGGGTATGGGGGCCTTGCTCGGCGTTGGGCAGGGAAGTGCGTGCGAATCTCATATGGTGATTATGCGTTGGCAAGGGTCTGAAAATACGGATGAGCCGCCGGTGGCTTTTATTGGTAAAGGGGTAACTTTTGATACGGGCGGCATTTCTTTGAAACCCGGCTCTGGCATGGAAGATATGAAGTTCGATATGGGCGGATCTGCCGCCGTGGTTGGCGCGATGAAGGCATTGGCCGGACGAAAAGCCAAAGCGAATGTTGTTGGTGTTGTAGGACTTGTTGAAAATATGCCGTCCAGCACCGCGCAAAGGCCCGGCGATGTGGTGACCAGCATGTCAGGCCAAACCATTGAAATTATCAATACCGATGCGGAGGGCCGGTTGGTTCTGGCCGATGCGCTCTGGTATACGCAGGATCGTTTTAAGCCTAAGGTGATGCTTGACCTTGCGACTTTGACTGGCGCGATCATGGTTGCTTTGGGACAGGAATATGCGGGGATATTCTCGAACAATGATGCGCTATCTGAAAAACTGACAGAGGCAGGCAGGCAGGTAGATGAACCTGTATGGCGCATGCCACTCGGCAATGCTTATGATAAACAGATCAATTCAAAAATTGCTGATATGAAAAACATGGGCGGGAAATATGCCGGAAGCATCGCCGCTGCACAATTCCTGCAGCGTTATGTTAACGATGTCCCCTGGGTTCATATTGATATTGCCGGAACCGCATGGAAGACAGAAACATCTGATATGGCCGATCGCGGGGCCACAGGTTACGGCGTTCGCCTTCTGGATCAATTGGTTCGCAATAATTACGAAGATTGAGGCAAAATAATAGTGACCAGAATCAGTTTTTACCATTTGCTGCACCAACCCTTGAATAATGCCCTGCCAAAACTTTTGCAAAAAGTATATGACGCGGGGCTTAAGGCTGTGATCAAGGTGGGTACAAATGAACGGATGGGAGAATTGGATGAGGCACTTTGGACATTCACCAAAGACAGTTTTCTGCCGCACGGACATATGAAAAGCAAATCTTCTGATCAGCAACCGATCTATTTGACGACCGGTGATGAAAATCCAGCAGATGCCACGGTGCTTATTCTGGTGGATAATATGACAGCGGATAACCTTGATAAATATGATCGCTGCCTGGAAATGTTTGACGGCACCAATCAGGATGCCGTCATTGCGGCACGGGCGCGTTGGAAAACATATAAAGACGCCGGCCACGAGCTTACCTATTGGCAACAGACCGAACAGGGCGGCTGGGGYCARAAAAAYTGACGTGCCSGCRCCGGCRTTGTTCCRAGMAAATATCACTGTCTGCATATCTCGCCTGCTGACTGCGCCTATATACAAAGATAAATATCTAAAAATTAGTTATCGGCATTTATATTAACTAAAAATTTAGATATCACCCGTTAAATTTATTCTCATTGATAAAAAATATGCCATGGGGCCTATTTGTATTATCGCCACTTATATGCGTTAAAAGGGGTTTAAATTATGGCATTACAACTGGTAAAGCCCGTAGATGAAGAAATCAAATTTGATGAAGAAGAAATTATCGTTTCGAAAACAGATATTAAAGGTCGAATAATATATGCAAATGATGTTTTCTGCCGTGTTGCCGAAATGTCAACGCGAGAAGTTATCGGCCAACCTCATAAYATTATCCGCCATCCWGATATGCCGCGCGCTGTCTTTAAATTGCTTTGGGACAGCGTTCAGTCRGGCGAAGAAATYTTYGCATATGTAAAAAATATGTCAAAGACGGGTAAATATTATTGGGTTAATGCCCATGTAACACCAAGCTATGATGATAATGGTGATTTGAACGGTTATCATTCAAACAGGCGATATCCTGCGGGCAAAACTATCGAGAAAATTGCCCCAATTTATGAAAAATTATTGGCTGAAGAAAAGAAGCGCGCTAATTCAAAAGAAAGCCTTCAGGCAAGTTCTGCGTTTTTGAAGAATTTTCTGGACGAGCAAAATATGTCATACGCAGAATTTATATGGTCATTGAAGGGTTAGTTATGTTTGAGCTATTGAAAAAGAATAATGATGTGCAGGATACTTCATCGTCTTTTGATGAATTAGAGCATCTTCGTAAAGAAATATTGATATATGAAAATTGTTTTAATCAAATCAGTGACGTGGCTCAGAAAGTAGCAAAGGGTGATTTAACGGCACGTATTATTCATTGGGATGAATTTGAAGTACAGTCCGAAACCCTCTCCTCATTAAATAAGGCGTTTGATATGGCGGATGCTTTTATCCGTGAATCCGGCGCCACTCTGGAGCATGCAGCAGAGGGAAAATTCTATCGTACATTTGTTGAGCGCGGCATGCAGGGTGATTTCAGAAGAGGGGCAAATGTTACTAATTCCGCCCGGGATCATATGATGAAAAGCGAAGCAAGTCGCAAGGAAGAAATGATTRCCTTGGCTGATAATCTGGAAAATGAAGTGAAGTCCGCTGTGGATATTGTACAGAAAAGCAGCGAAGGCATGCGTGCCAAGTCTGAAGATATGTCCAGMAATCTTGAAGAGGTGACGGCACAAGCCAGAAGTGTTGTTGATGTTTCAAATAATGCGACCCGAAATGTAGAATCATGCGCAGCAGCTGTTGAAGAAATGTCAGCATCGGCACAAGAAATCTACCGGCAGGTTGAATCATCGCGAAATGCCTCAATAAAAGCCAATGAAGAAGTTGGCAAGACCAATCAGATCGTTATGAATTTGGCGAAAGCCGCAGAAGAAATTGGTGATATAGCCAAAATGATCAAGGAAATTGCCTCAAAAACCAATCTTCTGGCGCTTAATGCGACCATTGAAGCGGCGCGMGCYGGGGAAGCTGGTAAGGGTTTTGCGGTTGTGGCATCGGAAGTGAAAGGCCTCGCCAATCAAACAGCGGAAGCAACAAATCGTGTTGACATTCAAATTGCGACTATTCAGCAGATGGCGACAGACACAACGGATGCCATGGAAAAAATTGGTGCGGTCATTCGGGAATCCGGAGAGATTTCAGAATCTGTGGCTTCAACAGCGGAAGAGCAACTGTCCGCTACTCARGAAATAAGCCATAATGTACAGGAAGCTGCACAATCAACGCGGTCATCATCGAATGATGTCTCTCTCGTTGCGGACAAAGCAAATGATAGTATCAGTATAGCGCGGGAAGTCGCGGATGAGTCAATGGAAGTTTCCATTGCGACGCAAACCCTATCCGAAAAAGTCATCAAGATAATGGGGAACTTGCGAGGCTATGAGGCTTTTAATAGGCGCAAAATTCCCCGGATTTGCCCGGATTCTCTGGTAGAATGCATGGTTGAGTTTAAGGGAAAGAATTTTGCCGGACATGTTCATGATATAAGCTTTAGCGGGGCTGCATTGGATATTACAGCAAATGTAAATATGGGTGACAGCGTTAATTATATGCAAAAAGGATATGATGCAAGTATCTCAGCCAATGTTGTGGCGAATAAGAATGGCAGAATCAGCCTCAAATTTAATGAGGGCCAAAATAGTGTGATTTCAAATCTTATTAAATCTATTTAGCGTGCACGATCAGTCCTGCCTGATATAGAAGATAAAAAAACACCTGAAGCGTTATAAGTTGTGGTGCGAGATTTTTTTTTTGCTATAATCGGGTCATGAATGATAAATCAAAGAAACCAGATAATATACTTGACGTTGCCCTCGGCGAAACGCTAGGGGACCGTTACCTTTCATATGCCCTGTCAACCATTATGTCCCGGTCATTACCCGATGTGCGAGATGGGCTAAAACCTGTACATCGGCGCTTGCTTTTTGCGATGCGGCATTTGAAGCTTAACCCGGAAACAGGCTTTAAAAAATGTGCCCGGGTCGTCGGAGATGTGATCGGTAAATATCATCCCCACGGTGATCAGTCCGTATATGATGCCATGGTGCGCTTGTCACAGGAATTTGCCGTGCGTTACCCGCTTGTGGATGGTCAGGGTAACTTTGGTAATATTGACGGTGATAATGCCGCTGCCATGCGCTATACCGAAGCCAGAATGACCGCCGTTGCTGTCGCCTTGATGGAAGGGCTTGACCAAGACGCGGTTGATCTTCGGGAAACATATGATGGGGAAGAAGAAGAACCGGTGGTTATGCCGGCCAATTTCCCCAATCTTCTGGCCAATGGCGCGACAGGTATTGCGGTTGGCATGGCAACCAATATCCCGCCGCATAATGTGGGGGAGATTTGCAATGCCCTGCTGCATTTGATCAAATTCCCGAATGCCACTATAGAAAAGCTGGTTACCTTCATTAATGGCCCGGATTTTCCCACGGGCGGCACGATTGTAGAGCCGCGGGAAAGCATAATAAAATCCTATGAAACCGGCAGGGGGAGTTTCCGGCTTAGAGCCAAATGGAACGTCGAAGAAACCGGGCGGGGTATGTATCAGATTGTGATCACTGAAATCCCCTATCAAGTACAAAAGTCCAAGCTGATAGAGCGGATAGCGGATCTGATGTTTCAGAAAAAATTGCCCTTACTGGCAGACGTTCTGGACGAATCAAGCGAGGATATTCGTGTTGTACTCGAGCCGAAATCGCGCGCGGTAGAGCCGGCTGTTTTGATGGAAAGCCTGTTTCGTTTGACGGATCTTGAAACGCGTTTTTCATTAAATATGAATGTATTGGAAGGCGGAAAATTGCCGCGCGTGATGTCGTTGCGCGAAGTTTTGCAAGCCTTTCTTGATCACCGGCAGGTGGTTTTAACGCGGCGGTCTAAATTCCGGCTTGGCAAAATTGACCACCGGCTTGAAGTATTGGGCGGTTACCTGATCGCTTACCTTAATCTGGATGAAGTAATCCGTATTATCCGCGAAGAGGATGACGTTAAACCTTTTCTGATGAAGCGTTTTAAACTGACAGATTTACAGGCCGAATCAATATTGAATATGCGGCTCAGGTCATTGCGTAAATTAGAAGAAATAGAATTGCGAACAGAATTTTCCGGGCTTGAGGCTGAAAAGGCCGGATTGCTTGAGCTGTTGGATCGGGAAGATTTGCGCTGGCAGCATATAGCCGGGGAAATCAAAGAAATCCGCAAGAAATTTGGCCCAAAAACCGAACTTGGCGCGCGCCGATCGGTCTTTTCTGATGCGCCTGTCATTGATCTGATGACGGTGGAAGCGATGATTGAAAAAGAGCCAATCACGCTGATCTGTTCGGAAAAAGGCTGGATGCGGGCCTTAAARGGGCATGTGGCYATTGACGAAAAAATTAAATATAAAGATGGGGATGCGCCTAAATTTGGCTTTACGGCTTATACGACTGACAAGGTAATTCTCGTTGCCAGTAATGGCCGTTTTTATACGCTCGGCTGTGATAAGCTGCCTAGTGGACGCGGACATGGTGAACCTGTTCGCCTGATGGTTGACCTGCCCAATGAAGAAGAAATTATTGCCCTGTTTGTCCATAAACCCGGCAAAAAATTATTGCTTGCGTCCATAGCCGGCAGGGGCTTTATGCTGGATTCTGATAATGTCATTGCCAGCACGAAAAATGGCCGCAAAATCATGAATGTAGAAGAAGGTAAAAATAAAATTGCCGTCTGCATGGTCATTGATGAAAATCACGATAACATTGCGATCATCGGCACAAACCGTAAAATGCTCGTCTTTCCCCTTGAACAAATGCCGCAAATGAATAAGGGCAGGGGTGCCGTCTTACAGAAATATAAGGGGGCTCATATGGGGGACATAACCTCTTTTAATGGTGAGGATGGCTTGAACTGGCCCATGAAAGGCGGCAAAACCCGTACGGAAACTGATTTGACCACATGGRTTGGCCGGCGCGGCGCCGTGGGCCGTATGCCGCCGCAYGGYTTTCCAACCACCAATAGATTTTMYTKMWRWAWGACGGGGCGGGAAAATGATTAATATCATTCCCTCCCGCGCGCCGCTGGGGATTGGAAAAAAATGTTACATCGAGGCACCAACACGAAAAAAAATGGCGGCCTATAAGGATTTTCTACATCGCAATGAATCCTATCATCGGCCTTGGGTTTATCATTCTTTTAAACAAGAATATTATGAGCATTATCTGAAACGCATTAAGAACGGCATGCTGCAAGGCTGTTTTGTCATTGATTCGCAGACAGATAATCTTGTTGGCATTATAAATATCAACAATATTCTATTGGGCCCCATGCGTATGGCCAGCCTTGGTTATTATGGTGATGAGGCTTATGCGGGTAAGGGCTATATGGCCGAGGGTATGACGCTTGCCATTAAATATGCCTTTGAAAGTCTTGGCTTGCACCGTTTGGAAGCCAATATTCAACCGGGAAATACCCCGTCCATCAGGCTGGTGCAGAAACTGGGTTTTAGAAAAGAGGGCTTCAGCCCTAAATATCTTCAGATAGGCGGAAAATGGTGTGATCACGAACGCTGGGCCATTCTTGATGAAGAATTCGGCAAAGAATGATTATTTGAACAAAACGCTCGGGAGCCATGTGACCATCGCCGGGAAATTCCATAAAATACACAGCATGATGAGTTGAATCATAACATAGGGCATAACGCCGACGTAAATCTGCATTGTGCGCACGGATGGCGGCGCGACACCGCGCAAATAGAATAGCGCAAAACCAAAAGGCGGGGTCAGGAAACTGGTCTGCAAATTCATGGCCATCATAATGCCGAGCCATATGGGGTTAATATCCATCATCAACAATACCGGCGCAACGATGGGCACCACAACGAAGGTGATTTCAATAAAATCCAGAAAGAAGCCAAGGACAAACATCACAAGCATCACAAGAATGAGCGCACTGAGCTTTCCGCCCGGCAGATTGCTTAAAAAATCATGAATATATTCGTCGCCCTCAAACCCTTTAAAAACGAGCGAAAACATGGCAGCCCCGATGAGGATCATGAAAACCATCGCTGAAATTCGGGTTGTTGATTGCATGACAAATTGTAGAATTTTGGCACCGTAGGCCCGGTAAACTGCTGTAAAGACGCCCCATATGACAAATATTGTCAGGATAATCGCACAGGAATATCCAAGATTATCGGTAAAAGAGATCACCTCTCTTCCCCGGCGCAGGTCAACAAAATTAGATATCAGGATGAGGCCTACAAGGGAAAAACCCGCCGCAAAGATGGGTGTGGTTTTTTCGGGTTTTAGCTTATAACCGGYTAATAATATTGCGCCGGTTGCGCCAACGGCGGCGGCCTCTGTTGGGGTTGCGATGCCGCTGATGATAGACCCTAAAACAGAAATGATTAATAAGATCGGCGGCAGGAAAGCAGCTAATAATGTTGTTGTGCTTACATGATCTTCTTCGGTTTTTTGTTTAATTGGCGGGGAAAGATGAGGCATGAAAAACGCCACGCCAACCTGATACAGRATATACATCAAAACCAAAGTAACGCCCGGAATAAGGGCTCCGGCAAATAAGTCACCCACCGATAARGGCTCAGGCGCCCAATTTCCCATATTCAATTGCGCCGTTTGCCATGCAGAGGATAATTGATCAGCCAGCAGCACCAGCACGATGGACGGTGGGATAATTTGTCCCAAAGTGCCGCTTGCGGCAATTGACCCGCAGGCAAGGGCAGGGCTATAGCCCTTTTTCAACATGGTGGGCAGGCTGAGCAACCCCATGGTCACTACCGTTGCCCCCACAATACCCGTAGATGCCGCAAGCAGGGCCCCGACAATGGTGACTRAAATACCAAGTCCGCCGGGTATACGCCCCATAAGTTTTGACATGCTTTCCAGAAGGCCTTCAGCGATTTTGGATTTCTCCAGCATGACGCCCATAAATATAAACAGGGGAACGGCCAATAATACATCATTGGTCATGGTGCCAAATATTCGTTCTGGGATAAGTCCGATAAAATCGCTGTCAATGACGTCAAAATAAATGCCTATGACGACAAATAAAATGGCCGTCCCGCCCAAGGTAAAGGCCACAGGGAAACCGGCCAGAATCAAGGTGATCACCGAAAGAAACATCAATAAAACAAGAATAATATTCAGCTCCATCACAATAGCTCCGGTCTGTCTTCGGTCAGATGTTCAACATTCAACAAAGTGAGTATGGAATGAAGAAATAAGGAAAACCCTTGCAAAAACAAAGTGATGGAAAAAAACAAAATCATGCTTTTTAAAAGGTAAACCGCTTGAATGCCGCTGGATTCGATGGAGCCTTCAAAAATCTGCCAAGATGACATCACATAAGGCCATGCCATCCATGTGATCACAGCCGTGATGGGGAATAGAAAAAATACGCAGCCGATCAAGTTGATCCAGGCTTTGGTTTTCTCCCGAAGTTGGTTGTAAAAAACATCTACCCTGACATGACCATTATGGCGCAGGGTATAGGCCGCCGCCCCTAAAAAAACCATGCTGTGTGCATATAGAAGGCTTTCCTGAAGGAATATTGCGCCTTCCCGGAAAATATAATGGCCAATAACGATGGCAAATTGCATCAAAACAAGAAACAAGGTCAGCCAGGAAATCACGCGGCCTGTCCATTCGCTGAAGTGATCAATCCGGCGGGTTATATGTTTCAGAAAATTGACCAAGAGCTAGATTTTCTTACCAAAGTTTTTATATAATCTTCTGGCTTTTAAATAAGGTTCTTCGCCAATAGCGCCCCATTCCATGGCATTTCTACGGGTATCCATATAGCTGTTGTAAATACGCTTTGTGAGGTCATCGGTTTGGGCAACCTCCTGCATGAGATCATCGGAAACATGGATCAATTTATCCATTATTTCATCAGAAAACACTTTGATCTGGACATCATGTTGATCGACAAGGGTGCGCAAAGATACGGCATTGCGCGCGTTAAATTCTGCGTAGGATTTTTGATAATGGTCACCGGAAACGGCGGTTATAATCGCCTGATCTGATGGGCTAAGACTGTTCCAGACATCAAGGTTAAACCCGGCAGCAAGTCCCGCCCCGGGTTCATGGAAGGCAGAGGTGTAATAAAATTTGGTAATATTTTGAAAGCCGAAGGCCATATCATTCCACGGCCCAATCCATTCTGCGGCATCTATATTCCCCTGACTAAGGGCCAGATATATTTCGCCGCCGGCCTTGGTTACAGTTGTTGCGCCCAGACGTTTTAAAACCTCGCCGCCAAGGCCCGGCATGCGAATTCTAAGACCATTGAAATCCTGAAGCTTATTAATTTCTTTTTTATACCAGCCGCCCATCTGAACGCCTGTTGTCGCGCAGAGCAGGGCTTTGATGTTAAAGGGAGCAGACAGCTCATCCCACAGAGCCTGCCCGCCGCCATAATTTATCCATTGGCTGAGTTCCGTGGCCGTAAGGCCAAAGGGAGTCGCGGTAAAAAAAGAAAAAGCCTTGTGCTTTCCCTGCCAATAATATTCAGGACCATGATAAATATCGGCTTTGCCGCCCTGAACCGCATCGAACGCGCCAAGAGCAGGAACCAATTCATTGGCCGCAAAGACCTTGATTTTTATGCGCCCGTCTGTGGCTTTTCCGATATCTCTGGCATATTCCACAGCGCGCGTACCAACGCCCGGAAAGTTTTTTGGCCAGGTTGTAACMAKYYKYMATTTAWWKKTYYYWRASKCMWYMKSWRKTKSMSWTAGACCGGCTGCTGATAGGGCACCAACGGATGCTGCTGCGGTTGTTTTAAGAAAGATACGTCGTTTCATTTGGGCCGCCCTTATTCTCTATATATATTTTTACAGGCAGTATAATTATACTKCCTGTAAAGGCAAGCATACAGAAAGGCAAATGACAGGAATTCCCGGCTTATGGTTTTTCAGTTAAAAACCAACCTTCCGGGTGAAGAATTTCCAAAGGTCTGAAGTTTTTTTTATAGGCCATCTTAGGGCTATTCTGCACCCAATATCCTAAATAAACATAATTTAGATCGAGCAATCTTGCCCGCGCCACATGATCCAATATTATATATGTTCCAAGGCTTCTTTTATTATATTGAGTAGCTATATCAAAAAAGCTATAGACCAGAGACAAGCTGCCGGTCATGACATCTGTCAGGGTCACAGCAACAAGCTTGCCGATTATTTCATCGCCGCTTGCGGGCAATCTATATTCCATAATGCAACTATTGACCGGGCTGGCCTCTACCATGTTGGTATATTCTTCAAATGTCATGTTCGACATGCCGCCCCCCGCATGTCTCTTGGTCAGATATTTGCTCAAAAGATCGTAATGCTCATGGGTCGCTATATTGGGCATTTTTTGTATGATCAGGTCATCATTCAACTTTATGAGACGGCTTTGCGTGCGGCTTGGTCTGAAGGATAAAGCAGGAATGCGTACAGATTTACATTCTGCACAATCATCGCAGCTTGGCCGGTAGGCTATATCCTGACTACGGCGAAAACCAATCCTGGCAAGAGATTCATGCAGTCCGTCCGGATCAATTTCTTTAAGTTCTGTAAAAATCTTTCGTTCCATTTTACCTTCGAGATAAGGGCATATGGTAGGTGCAGTTACATAAAACCGCGGAAATTGCGAAGATTGGTTGGTCACATTTCATCTTTCTGCAAAGATAGTTAAAACGGATTGTATGTTATGAGCCGAAAGTAAATAAACCTTAAAATTTTAAAGTTTTATTTATAAATTATAATACCAGGGCGCAAATAGAGAATAGCCTAGCCATAAAAGAATAATTAAAGGCACGCCAACTTTCATAAAATCTTTGAATMKWTMAWWKYCARRWMMCATAACCAAAAGATTAGTTTGATAGCCCATAGGGGTGGCAAAGGAGCAGTTTGCCGCAAAAATCACTGCTGTGACAAATATCATGGGGTCGACACCCAGTTGATTGGCTATGTTAATGGCGATGGGCGTAAAGAGTACGGCCGTGGCATTATTGCTTAACAGGTTGGTTAGAATTGCAATCAACAGAAAAAATGCAGACAGGATAATGGCGACGCTGGATCCCTCCAGTATGATGAGTAAACCTTCTGCAAGGTAGGACGCCCCGCCCGTTGCCTGCAGGGAAGTGCCCATGGCTATGGCCGCACCGATAAGCAGGAATATCCGCCGATCTACCGCACGGCTCGCTTGCCGGATATTCAGGCAGCCCATGGCGATCATAAGAAAGGCACCGCATGTTGCCGTAATGGGGATTGGGACAATGCCCGTAGACGCCAGWGCAACAACGCCGATGAAAATACCCAGCGCCTTCCAACTATCCGATTTAATGGGGACTTCACGTGTGGACCATTCCATCAGCAGAACGTCTTTATTCATTCTTAGGGAATTAATTTGGGCACTGGTACCGACCACTAATAAAATGTCGCCGGCTTCCAACCTGATGTCATTCAGGGATGTTCGTATCATTCGTGACCTGCGCTGAATACCCAATATTTTGCAGCCGCCCTGTAAATGATAGCCGATTTGTTCAAGTGTACGGCCATCAAGGCGAGAGGCAGGGGCCACAATAACCTCTGATATTTTTTGCCCGCGCGCGACGTCCTGATTTGCTAAAGCTTCTTGGTCATCTTGATCCGGCAGTGWCAAAATACCCTTGAGCAAGGAGGGGTTCTTGGATATTT
>NVVM01000050.1 GCA_002402225.1 Alphaproteobacteria bacterium | reverse complement strand
TGCTGGACGAAATTGAAAAGGCCCATCCGGATATATATAATATCCTGCTTCAGGTCATGGACCATGGAAAACTTACCGATAGTAATGGCAAGAAAATTGATTTCCGCAATGTTATACTTGTCATGACCACCAATGCCGGCGCCGTGGAATTAAGCAAAGAAGCTATGGGTTTTGGGGCAAATGCACGCGAAGGTGATGATGAAGAAGCCATTAAGAAGCTCTTTAGTCCGGAATTCAGAAATCGTCTTGATGCCACGGTGTCCTTCAAAAATCTTTCCATGGATATTATGGGCCAAGTGGTTGAGAAGTTTATACTTGAGCTTGAGATGCAGTTAGAAGAGCGTAACGTACATATAAGCATGACGCCTGCGGCAAAAACATGGCTTTCAGAAAAAGGTTATGACCGTCTTTATGGGGCGCGGCCACTTGCACGAACCATTCAGGAATATGTTAAAAAACCTTTGGCGAACGAGCTTCTATTTGGCAAGCTACTCAAAGGCGGGGAGGTTCTGGTCAGGGTGAAAGACGGTAAATTAATATTTGATATTGAAGCCGGCACCGGCCCGATCAAAAAAATCACTGACGGCAGTTCTGGCAAATCAAAAGAATTTGTAAAATAAAAATTTTATCCTGATATTTTTGTTCATTTYGGATTCAGGAAAGATGCTGTATAGTCACCTTAATGGTAACGCTCCCTTTAAGGAATATCCGATGCTTGTAAAAAAATCTTATGTTGTTTTGGTCTTTGTTTTATCTATGTTCTTAGTTCCGGCATTTGCGATGGCGGATGATGCAAAAGAGGATAAACTGGCCAAGGCCCTTGAAAAATATGAGAAAACCGGAAAAGTTGAACGCTGTATCAGTGTTAATCGTATCGATAGATCAGATGTGATTGATGATTATAATATTCTTTTCGAAATGAAGGGCAAAAAGGCCTATCTGAATAAACTTCCGCGCCGTTGCTCGCGCCTTGGTTTTGAAAGAGCCTTTAGTTATAGACTTAGTATCAACAGGTTGTGTAACGTTGATATTATAACTGTCTTTGATTCAACCGGCGGCATTCAAGGGCCATCTTGCGGGTTGGGAAAATTCATAGAATATAAGAAAAAACCGTCAGAAACTAAAGGAGAATAAGGCACTGTAACAGCCTTAGCTTTGAATGTTGCCTTTTTTAAATGGGGCAAAATCCATTAAAATTTTCTGGTTTTGCTTAACCACTTCTCTTTCTCGCACGAGATAATCCGCTACTGCCTTCCTGAATTGCGGGTTGCTGATCCAATGGGCGCTATAGGTGGCTGCGGGGCGGTAACCCCGGGCCAGCTTATGTTCCCCCTGCGCCCCAGCTTCTACTTTTTTCAGGCCATGCCGGATGGCATATTCAATGGCCTGATAATAACAAACCTCAAAATGGAGATATTTATGGTCTTCAATCGCCCCCCAATAGCGGCCATAAAGAGTGTCATCACTGAGCATATTCAAGGCGCCCGCAATATATTTATCCTCGCGCTTACACATGATAAGAACAATTTTTTCAGATATTTTTTCGCCAAGAAGGGAAAAAAAACGTCTGTTTAAATAGGGCTGCCCCCATTTTCGTTGCCCCGTTTCCAGATAAAAAGAGAAATAATGGTCCCAATGTTCCTCGGTAATGTCCTTTCCGCTGAGAATTTCAATATCAACATTCTTAATGACAGCTTGTTTTCTTTCTTTGCGGATATTCTTTCTTTTGCGGGATGACAAGGCCATTAGGAAATCATCAAACGAGCCATAGCCATCGTTATGCCAGTGAAATTGTTGATCCAGCCGTTTTAAAAACCCGTGTTCCGCCATTAAATTCCATTCTGCCTTTTCCGCAAATGTTACATGCAGGGAAGACAGTTGATATTCTTTGACCAGCGACAGAGCAGCCATGAGCATTTTCTCTTGAATTTCCCGGGTATTTTGCGCCAGTATTTCAGAGGGCCTCACCATCAGCTTTGGCGCTGTCACGGGCGAAAAAGGTACGGCGGACTGTAATTTTGGATAATAATTCTCTCCCGTGTTTTGGCCAATATTTTGGCCAGTATTTCGGCCAGTATTTCGAAAGGCATGTTGATAGGCATCAGCCCAGGCGTGGTCAAAGACATATTCCCCATATGAATGGCTTTTTAAATATAACGGCATGACGCCAACCAGTTTATTGCCTTTGTGAATAAGGATATGTTGCGCTTGCCAGCCGGTTTCTCTGGTTGCGCAGCCACTTTCTTCCAAGGCATACAGAAATTGATGGGACAGAAAGGGATTATGCCGCGTTTGTTGGGTATAGCAGCATGCGTTCCACTCATCTTCCGAAATCTCAGAAAGGCTTGCAATGGTTTTCGCCTGATAGATTCCCGTCATAACTGTGATAATTTCAAATTTTCATAGATGATATTGTCGGAATATTGCGCGGCCTTTTTCTGTAAGGGCTCAGATCGTACAGTCCAGGTTAATACAGGAATATTTTTCTTTCGGCAATATTCGCTAAGGTCATTGGGCAGTGCCTTAATGTCATAGGCGATAAAGTCAACCTCCAGACCCTCGACATATTCTTTTTGCGTTTCAATTGAGAAAAAATCATTTGGCATTTCCCCGTCATTTATACTTGTGGCCACAAGTCCGCGTAAGACATGCGGGGCATTGGCTTTAAACCATTCAATAATTTTTGGATAAAAAGACATGATAGCTATGGGGCCATTATAGCCTTTAATATCACTAAAAACGGCCTTGGCAATTTTTACCGGATGGCCTTGGTCACCTTTAATTTCTATTAAAATCGGGTAATTTTGGTCTATTTCCGATAAAATCTTGGATAGGGTGGGAATGCTGTCTGATGTATTACCCAGTTTAATTTCTGCCAGCGCCAAGGCGGTAAAATCCTGAATGTTGCCAGATGTGCCTGTCAGGCGCTCAAGACTCACATCATGAAACACCATGGCCTTGTCATCTTTACTTAACAATATATCCAGCTCAAARCCATGGCCACGGTCATTGGCCGCATGAAAAGCGGATAAAGAATTTTCAACGACCCCCAGAGGAGAGCCATGCAGCCCGCGATGGGCAAAGGGAAAACCTGTTAACCATATTTTATTCATGTGATACCTTAAGATATTTCAATAAGAGCATCTATTTCAACGGGAACATTTAAAGGGAGCGCATTGGTACCAACGGCTGACCGGGAATGTTTGCCTACATCACCAAAGACAGCAACCATAAGGTCGGATGCGCCGTTTGCAATGGCAGGCTGTCCAGGAAATTCATCAATACAATTAACRAMWMYCYYAWGCCTGATKATKMKWRSRWMRMGGMYCAWWYCACCGCCGYMNGGCGRSMYTKRKSYGGCTAATAATGTTAATAGCACAAATCTGGGCGGCTTTAACGGCATCCTCCGGGCTCACATTTTGGCCAACCTTTCCGATAAAGGGAAATTTTCCTTCAGAATCGACAGGAATCTGCCCTGAAATGGAGAGTAAATTACCGGTTTGTACAAAGGGGACGTAATTGGCAACCGGCGCCACAGGGCGCGGCAATATAATGCCTAAATTTTTCAGATTTTGTTCAATTGTACGCGTCATGCTTTTCCTTCTTGTAAAATGTTATTTTCTTGGCAGGTTACACTGCCTTACAAAATAAGAAAAGCCAGTTTGCATTTATCGTTTATTACGCCATGTTTTATTGCGATACATATGGCTGTCAGCCAAGCTAATAATATCTTCTACAGATTTTCCGGGAGATATTTCTGCGATACCAAAACTCGCCCTTACCGGAATGACATGGCCTTTATAGGAAAATTTTGTGAAATTTAATTGCTGCTGAATGAATTTTGTACGATGCATTCCGCCTTCTAAATCAGAATGGCTGAGAAGTAAGGCAAATTCATCACCGCCCATGCGCGCCGCACAGTCGGTTTGCCTTATTGAAGACAGAAGCATGCCCGCCACATATTGTAATTTGGCATCCCCCGCAGCATGACCATATGTATCATTGACATATTTGAAATTATCCAAATCAATATAAACCAATATAGCTGTTTCATCGTGGCGCTCTGCCGCCGCGACGGCACGTTCGAGCTCATGCAGTATGCCTCTTCTGTTTAGTAGGCCTGTGAGAGCATCTGTTGTCGTTAAAACTTTAAGTTTTTCAATATGAATGTTTTGTTCAGCGATTGTTTGTTCGGCTTCGACGACAAAATCAAGAATCTCAGCAAGGATATCCCAGCTCTTGGTGGAAAGTTTTYTTCCAGATACCCTGAAATTCATCAACAGTTCATTGGTAAGCTTATTGATTTCATTTTCAGGGGCAGGTGCTTGTTGTTTTAACGGCAGCGTAAAATGGTTCATGACTGTCCCTTCGCACGGATTAAATTATACCTAGCGATATATTAGCAAATGCCGTGCCAATATTTAAGTAATTGATATTAAAGAGTAAAATGATATTTCTATTTGCAGAAGGAAAATTTTACCTGCTTGATACTAGGTAATAATGTCACCAAATATGGTTAATATTGATTAACCATAAGGGGTTGTCGTAGCTTTATTCAAGGCCGAGCTSTGCTCTTTTGGCGCGGGTAAGTTTTTTGCAGATTATTTTATAGGCTATGTCAATATAGGCGCGAATATCATCGTCACCCATGGCATCTTTATTGGTGATTTGCACCCATTTGGCGCGGGCAAGATAGGGCGCTGGGATAATTCCGGGAAGTTCGCACAAGACATGATAGCTGTGATCCGAGCATTTGAAACTTACTTTTTGTTCTTCACCCAAACCCCAATGTGAACATACGGCAAATATTTTTCCGCCTATTTTCCAGACAGTCGCATTGCCCCACTGGATCACATTTGTTGTAGACTTTAGTTTGCTGCAAAATACATCAAATTCTTCACGTGTCATGYAAATATCCTTTGATAACATGCTCTATATCAGACCASTCATGACATCTGTGATGGCTGTRTTCMGACTGTTTYTCYARWWTATTGAGCTGYTTATCCGCAATAAACTGTATCCGAAGAGCCTCAGGGACATGTTGTGCGACTGATTCATGRTGGTGACTGATGTCATCAATGAAAATTAATTTCTCATCCGTTTTTTTTCGGATGGCTTTCATGATGGGGCCTTTTGGGCCACTGCTTGATATCATAGGATAATTCATGCCCAATTGTGCTAATTTCGTACGCCGACGATCGGCATAAGCATGGGGAATATTGGTGAGAATTATAATGTCACAATATTCYGATAAATTACCAAGATGTTCTACGGCCCCTTTAACAACATCTTGTTTTTCAACGTTATTTTCAAAATAATCATCAATTAATTCTTTAAACAGCCCGCTATCAACAGGCTTATCCGTATTAATATATTTGATATTTCCTTCCAGATTATAGCTGGTAAATATGACGTACATTCCTTGAGTAAGCAGATATTGAGACAGTAAATTTGAAAAATGAAAAATAACCTCATCAGCATCTGAAATAATAAGGGGCCGGGATGACGTTAAGGAAACGGTTTTTAATTGCTCTAGAGCAAATTTCATTTTCTGGCTTCTTATTTGACTTGGCATGGAAATTCAGGTTGAGTAGGGCGGTGTTTCTGCGCCTGGAAGGTGCAATCTCGCTTTAGCCAGCTGCTCCGGCGGAATATTATTAACGTCACAAAATGTGATCAATCTTTTTTCGTTTTGCAGGAAGTAATCCAGTATACTACCTAATGTTAGCGGATCAGAGGCAGATTTTTTTAATTCATCTGGCGTAATGCCTGACAGGTCTAGATAGGCTGCTAAAACATCATGATTTTCCGCCATATGGGTCAAAGCCAACAAGCCAAGAATTTCAGCTTGATCATAATTCATGATAAATACTAACCTTTATTTAAAGAAATCTAAGATTATTTATACACGAGAAAGCCTTTGTTAACAGCTTATTCATAAGATACTAATATTTTTGTAGCATAATGCTACAGTAAACTATAAACCTACATCAACATTAGGATGCAGTTCACTAAAGAAATAATCAGGATAGTTGAATGCGAAAAAAAATACTTGTTGTTGAAGACAATGAATTAAATATGAAACTTTTTTGTGACCTTCTTCATGCGCATGGATATGATACGATCCAAACGCAAGAAGGTATGAAGGCACTCGCCCTTGCGCGGGAGAAAAAGCCTGATCTTATTTTGATGGATATCCAACTTCCGGAAGTTTCTGGTTTGGAAGTGACCAAATGGATCAAAGAAGATGAAGATTTACGGTCTATTCCCATTATCGCCGTTACGGCTTTTGCCATGAAAGGCGATGAAGAGAAAATCCGGGCCGGCGGCTGTGAAGCCTATATTGCAAAACCGATTTCTGTTGGTAATTTTATTGAAACTGTCAAAAAATTTGTGAAGTGAGAATTTAAATGACGGCACGCGTACTTGTTGTTGATGACGTGATTCAAAATGTTAAATTGCTGGAGGCAAAATTAACCAGCGAATATTTTGATGTTTTAACAGCTATGAACGGTGAAGAAGCTCTGAAAATTATTGATGAAGAACATCCTGATATTATTCTTTTGGATGTTATGATGCCGGGTATGGACGGGTTTGAAGTATGCCGGCGCATACGGTCAAACCCTAAAACCGCGCATATTCCTGTCATAATGGTMACAGCCCTAGATCAGGCAAARGACCGCGTRGCGGGTATTGAGGCCGGGGC
Organism: Alphaproteobacteria bacterium; assembly: GCA_002402225.1. Taxonomy (GTDB): domain Bacteria; phylum Pseudomonadota; class Alphaproteobacteria; order Sphingomonadales; family Emcibacteraceae; genus Paremcibacter. The sequence continues at coordinate 11,422 of NVVM01000050.1, read as the reverse complement.
CGATGATTTTCTGACCAAGCCTGTTTCAGACTTRCCATTATTTGCGCGCGTTCGATCATTGGCACGCCTAAAGCTGTTGATGGATGAGCTGCGTATGCGCGAAACGACCAGTCAAAATTTCGGCATAAGCATGGGGGAGGATTTAAATCAGAATGTAAATATGCGAAATGCAAAAGTTCTTTTGGTTGAAGATTATTCAAGAGTAGCCGAAAGAATATCCAACTATATGGCAGATATTGCAAAAATTGATGTAGATGCTGTAGAATCAGGAGAAATTACTGCCCCAAATCTTGATCAATATGATCTTTTTATCATCAGCTTGAGCCTCAATGAAACGGATGGTTTTCGGTTATGTTCGCAACTGCGATCATCTGAGATTACGCGAAAAATCCCAATTCTGGTTCTGGTAGAGGAGGGCGATTCCAATCAGATGGTGAAGGCTATGGAGCTTGGAGTTTCAGATTATATTACGCGTCCTGTTGATAAAAATGAATTGGTCGCCCGCGCCAAATCACAAATTCGTCAGAATAGATATGCGAATAGTTTGCGCCGTAATAACCAAAAAAGCATTCAAATGGCCATGACTGATTCTGTCACGGGACTGTATAATCGGCATTTTCTATCGACTCATTTGGATAACCTTATGACGAAAGAAAATGATAAACGTAAAAAAGTATCCTTGTTGATGATGGATCTTGATAAGTTTAAAGTTGTCAATGATACCTACGGCCATATATCCGGTGATGAAGTCCTCAAGGAGTTCGCGGATAGGGTGACGAATAATATAAGAAATATTGACCTTGCCGCACGTTTCGGCGGTGAGGAATTTGTCATCGTAATGCCGGAGACCAATTTGGAATATGCCCGTTTTGTCGCAGATCGGCTTTGCCGGGCTATCGCAGATGAACCGTTCGTTATTTCTGGCTCTGAAACGCCCATAAGGGTAACGGTTAGTATAGGCCTTGCCCTTGCGGGTGATAAAAATCTATCCAGCAGCAAACTATTGGTTTCTGCTGATACCGCGTTATATAAGGCAAAAGAAAATGGCCGAAATCAAGTTATGAGCCTGGATTGAGAATTGTTTACTCTCATGTTTTTAAATAAAAAAAACKATCWGWWYCWATYKYCKMARMYYRWKYRMWWTYYARMYRAAWRCAMWMMWTKRWWTRRWTTKRTRCTYYTWWAAKWMYAMWYRMTWSCKMWYRASYKKWTSMYAWWWGSSRWWWGWMAWKTTWTCCSTMMWMTWAMRCSKGTTTTTCTTTGTGACATAATAGTAGCCAGTACCTGCCGTGCTGACGAGTTTAATTTTTACCACTGTAGATTTCGCCATGTTTCTGACTCCCTCATTAAAATTCTAAAATACGTGTGGGGAAAATACAGTTATTGGCGTTCAAGTCAAGTAAAAGCATTGGAAAAGGCAGATAAATCTATCTTTTCTGCTGGCGCGTTTCGCGGCCTCTATTTGACGGGGCACCTTTGCGATGTTTACCGCCTTTGCCCCGTCCGCGTGAGGCGTTTTTTTTACGGTTTGCCTTAGACGTTAACTGCTCATCAATCAATTCACAAAGCAATCCGCCGGTCATCCTGTTTGCCTCTTTAAGACGCACGGTTACGGCCGCGCCAAGCTGGTATATAAGGCCGGTATATTCTCCTTCCAGCATGTGAAGCTCTTTATCATGACGGAAGTAATCCCCCACCATGGAGGAGACAGGAATAAAGCCATCGCCGCCGCTTTCATCAAAGGCAACAAACAGGCCCGCTCGGCTTACACCCGCTATTTTAGCGGAAAACTGCTCGCCTACATGCTGTGCCATATAGGCGGCCACATATCGATCCGTAGATTCCCGCTCCGCGATCATAGAGATTCGCTCTGTTTTACTAATATGCGCTGCTGTTTCAACAAGTTTGACACGGTCAAGTTTAGCAAGACCATCGGGCCCAAGGTTTAAAGCGCCAATCAAGGCCCGATGTACCATTAAATCCGCATAGCGGCGGATAGGAGAGGTAAAATGGGCGTAGCGGGCAAGAGACAAACCAAAATGGCCAAGATTATCTGTGCTGTATATGGCTTGGGACTGGGTGCGCAGGATAATGACATTGATCACTTCTTCGTGGGGACTGCCCACCACTTTGCGCAGAATGTTATTGAATAATTTTGGTTGCTGTACCATGCCCTTGGCAAAATTATATCCCAGGCTGGCCAGAAATTCACGTAAGTTATTGAGCTTTTCTTCGCTTGGCTGTTCATGAACGCGGTATATACAAGGCCAGACTTTAGATTCCAGCTCCTCTGCTGCGGCCACATTGGCCTGAATCATAAATTCCTCAACCAGCTTATGGGCTTCCAGAGATTTTCGGGGATGTATGCCAATGACATTGCCTATGTCGTCTAATTCAATTTTACGTTCCGGCATGACGAGATTTAAAGGCTCACGGTATTCTCTGCCCTTTTTAAGGCATTCATAAGCGTCATATAACGGTTTTATGACCGTATCCAGCAAATCGGCCGCTTTGTCGCTTAGCACACCCTCATGGGCATTCTGGAATTCTTCATAGGACAGTCCGGCGGCAGAACGCATCAAGCCCCGGACAAATTTATGACGAATTTTCTTRCCGCGTTTATCGAACCAGATATGAACCGCCAGCGTATAGCGATCTTCGCCCTCTTTTAGCGAGCATAAGCCATTGGACAGGGCCTCAGGCAGCATGGGGACAACGCGGTCTGGAAAATATGTGGAATTTCCTCTTATCCATGCATCTTTTTCAAGAGCTGACCCCGGCGTCACATAATGGGCGACATCAGCAATGGCGATCATCACATGCCAGCCATCCTTGTTTTTGGGATCTTTGTCTTTTTCGGCCCAAATGGCATCATCATGATCACGGGCATCCGCCGGATCAACAGTGATCAGCGGAATATGCCGCAAGTCTGTTCTGTTGCCCAGCTCAGGCGGCACAGATTTTTCTGCCTCTATAACGGTTTGATCCGAAAATTCGGTTAGGATTCCTTGAGAATGGATGGCAATAAGGCTAATGGATTTTGGTTCATCCAATGTTCCCAGACATTCTTTTACAACACCGCGTTTTGGCCCCATATGCCTGCGGGATGTTTTCTTTATTCGCGTATCTATTAGGACGAGTTCGTCATCCTTTGCCCCGTTCCAATCACATTTGGCAATCAGATATTGATCGCGGTTTTTTTTATCGGTGGGCTGAACATGGGCAATATTCTCGTCTTCTATGGTGAACACGCCCATGACCAATGCGGAAGTTGTTTCGAGCTTGCGGATCACACTGGCAATATAGGCGATCTCTTTGACATCACGGGCGCGATTAAGCCGCACGAGGGCCTGATCCCGAATGCGTAAGTTTGCGCNWTTSKCAYKSGCWAMMATSGNRAKMGSYGGCGGATTGTTATCGAATTTCCATTCGGCGGGCCGGGCAATTAGGTCCCCCATTTTATCAATGCCCGTAATTTCAACAACCGTAACAGGCGGCAATTCCCCGCCCACATGTATTTGCCGCTTACGGCCCATATCCAAAAGACCGTCTTCGGTCATCTCACGGAGCAGTTGTTTGAAAACGATCCGCTGATCACCGCGAATATGGAAGGCGCGGGCAATATCACGTTTTGAAATCTTTCCAGGATTATCTTTTACATAGGCAAGTATGTCATCCTTGGTGGGGAAGGGGATGTTTGCGCGGGGTGCCATGCCTAACCTTTGGCCTTTGTTACAGTTTTCTTTGCCGTAGCCTTTTTCTTAGGGGCCGCTTTTTTCGTCGCTGCCTTTTTCTTGGGCGCGGCTTTCTTTTTGGTGGGCTTCTTGGCGGGTTTTTTCTTACCCTTGGCTTCTCTCGCCTTGATTAATTCCACGGCCTCTTCCAGAGTCACGGATTTGGGGTCCTTGCCTTTTGGAATGGTCGCATTGGTCTTTTTATGCTTAACGTAAGGGCCATAACGCCCTTCAAAGACATTGACCGGTTCGCCGTCCGCAGGATGGTTGCCGAGTTCTTTTATGGGGACAGCGGCGGCGCCTTTTTTCTTTTTGGCTTCTGCAAGCAGTTCCACGGCGTGATTAAGACCCAAGTTGAAAACATCCTCGGGATCTTTCAGGCTGGCAAAAATACCGGCATGAGAAACATAAGGCCCAAAGCGGCCAATGGCGGTTTTAATGATTTTGCCATCTTCCGGGTGATCGCCAACGGTGCGCGGCAAGGACAAAAGCTGCAATGCTTTGGCAAGATCCACAGACTCTGGCGGCATACCTTTTGGAATAGAGCTACGTTTAGGTTTTTCTTTTTCCACAGGTTCGCCAAGCTGAACATAAGGCCCGAAGCGACCCGACCGGGCCGTTACTTCCATTTCGGTTGCGGGGTCGATACCTAACAGGCGCGTGCCGTCCCCCTCAGGGTCATCACCATTGCTGTTATTCATTTTGCGGGTGTAGTTACAGTCTGGATAATCAGAGCATCCAATGAAGGCGCCGTACCGGCTTGTTTTAAGGCTTAAAATACCGGTCTCGCATTTTGGACAGGCGCGCGGCTTTGACCCATCTTCTTTTTCCGGAAAGATAAAGGGAGCTAAAACCTGATTAAGATTTTCCAACACTTCGGATACGCGCAGGTCTTTTGTATTATTTATTGCCTCATGAAATTCACCCCAAAAATCGGCCAGAACCTTTTTCCATGGGATTTCCCCATTGGAGACTTTATCAAGAAGCCCCTCCAGATTGGCGGTAAAATCAAATTCCACATATTTGCTAAAATAAATTTGCAGAAATGACGTAACCAAACGCCCTTTGTCTTCGGGGATAAAACGATTTTTATCCATGACCACATAATTACGGTCTCTAAGAACAGTCAATACGGAGGCATAGGTTGAGGGCCGGCCAATGCCGAGTTCTTCCATTTTTTTAACCAATGAAGCYTCGGTAAAACGCGGCGGCGGCGCGGTAAAATGCTGATTGGGCGTTACCTTGTTCTGATCAACATTTTCACCTTCAGTCAATTTGGGAAGACGATTGTCACTGTCATCGGCATCACTATCATCGCGGCCTTCCTGATACAGCTTCAGGAAACCATCAAATATTTGCACAGAACCTGTGGCACGAAGGCCGATTTTACCATCTTTCGACAGAATATCAGCCGTCGTACGCTCAAATTTTGCTTCCGCCATTTGGCTGGCGACGGTCCGTTTCCATATCAGTTCATAAAGCCGCTTTTGGTCATCATCAAGGCGCGCGGCCACATGCTTTGGCAAACGTTTCATATCTGTGGGACGGACGGCTTCATGACCTTCCTGCGCATTTTTTGCTTTGGTTTTATAATGACGCTGCTTTGCGGGCACATAATTCTGACCATATTCAGATGAGATAACGCTCCGGCAGCCCTCAATAGCCTCTTGCGCTATGGTAACGCCGTCCGTACGCATATAGGTGATCAAACCAACAGTTTCGCCGCCGATATCAATGCCCTCATATAATTTTTGGGCGCAGCGCATGGTGCGTTGGGCATTAAACCCGAGTTTTCTTGCCGCTTCCTGCTGCAATGTTGACGTGATAAAGGGTGCGGATGGATATCTGTTGGCCGGTTTGCTGTCCACAGCTTTGATGGTGAACTGGCTGTTTTTAATGGCTTCTGCCGCTGCGGCTGCCTGCGGTTGCGTGGTTAAGGTAAATTTCTTTGTTTTTTCCCCGTTCAGAAGATAAAGCTGGGTTGAAAAAATGTCTTTTGCCGGTGTGGACAATTGAACATCAATGCTCCAATATTCTTCTGAAATAAATTGTTCAATTTCCAGTTCACGGTCACAAATCAGACGTAAGGATACGGACTGTACGCGGCCAGCCGACCTTGAGCCGGGAAGCTTTCGCCATAAAACCGGCGACAAGTTAAAGCCCACAAGATAGTCCAGCGCTCTTCGCGCAAGATAGGCGTCAACAAGGGGTTCATCAATATCGCGGGGCGCATCCATCGCTTTTAAAATGGCGGATTTGGTAATTTCATTGAAAACCACGCGCTTGACAGCAACATTTTTCATGATACCGCGTTTGGCTTTTAATAATTCAAGAACATGCCATGATATGGCTTCCCCCCCACGGTCAGGGTCGGTTGCGAGAATAAGTTCATCAGAATCCCGGGTTGCGTCGGCAATATCCTTTATGCGTTTTTTGCTGTCGCTATCGACTTCCCAAACCATTGAGAAATCTGCATCGGGGTCCACAGAACCATTTTTGGACGGCAAATCGCGCACATGTCCGAAACTGGCGAGAACAATATAGTCCTTACCAAGATACTTGTTAATGGTTTTGGCTTTTGCCGGAGATTCTACAACAACGGTTTTCATATATGTATGTTTCTGCAGTTATTAATTATATAAAGCTAATAATCCTAGTTCTAGGGGCTTTTACTCTTTTGTTTAACAAAAAGCTACCCTATTTCCCGGATAACGGATGATTTCTCCCGCCAGTTCCAGCTCAAGCAGCACCGATTGCACTTCTGCAGGACTTAATTGCGTTAACCTGATCAGGTCATCTATCGGCACGGGCGTATGAGATAGTTTGTCACGAATAACCTCTCTTATGCTGCTTTGATTATCTGCATCGTTAATAATTTGAGAGGGGGCAGAATTTTCAAAAAGATCATATTGTGGTTCGGATATTCTTTGATCATCCATCAGGCGTAAAACGTCAAGTATATTTTCTGCATTCTCCACCAATACTGCGCCTTGCCGGATTAAGTCATTGGGGCCTTTTGCCCGGGGATCTAAAGGCGAGCCGGGCACCGCAAAAACCTCGCGGCCCTGTTCAAGCGCAAGCCTCGCGGTAATTAACGATCCGGATTTATAGGTCGCCTCAACAACAAGAACCCCCTTGGCAAGTCCGGAAATAATCCGGTTCCTACGGGGGAAATGCCGCGCCTGAGGCTGGGTTCCAAGCGGCATTTCAGACAGAACAAGCCCCGTCCTGACAATAGCTTCATAAAGTTTGGCATTTTCGCGGGGATATATAATGTCTGCGCCGCCGGCCATTACGGCAATCGTGCCCGTTTCCAGTGCACCGTCATGCACRGCCGTATCAATGCCGCGCGCAAGGCCAGATGAAATGACGTAGCCCGCTTGCCCGATGTCCCGCGCCAAGCTGGTTGCAAGCCGTGTTCCCACAGCAGAACAATTTCTTGCGCCAACAATGGCAAAATTCTTACGTTCCAACAAGTGAAGATGGCCGAATGCCATAAGTGCAGGCGGGGCATCCTCTGTCGCCATCAGGTTTTCCGGATAATATTGATCACCATAAATGATCAAGTGACCGCCCTGTTCCGTCAGGCAATCTATTTCTCTGATTATGGCGGCTTTTTTTGCGGCAATTAAAGGTTTTTTCCGCCCGACGCTTCGGGCTAATGCAGGTAATGCCTCAAGTGCCGTTATGGCCGTCTGATATCTGGACAATAAATGCCGGAACGTCACTGGCCCCACATTTTCTGTCCTGATTAATTGAAGCCGGGCGATCTTTTCTTCCTGGCTTAGGTCTTTTTTTCGTGACATATATGTTTTAACCCCAATTTATATGATGATTATTTCTTGCTTACCCTTGGTTCTGTGCCGGATAATATGCGCTTGATATTGTCYGCATGTCTAATAAAGATCATAATACATAGTATGCCCGCAAAAATTGCAAGTCCCGAATTTCCCAATATGACATAACTTATCAAAGGGGATAACGCCGAAGCAACGAGTGCCGACAAAGAAGACATACGAAAAATTAACATCACGCCACCCCAAATCAGGCAAGAAATAAACCCAAGGGGCCAGTTGATAGCAAGCAGGGTGCCCAAGAAGGTTGCCACGCCCTTTCCCCCTTTGAATTTTAAGAAAATAGAATAGAGATGGCCTAAAAAAGCACCGCCGCCCGCAAAATACGCAAGATCAGCTTCGTTGAAAACCAGATAAGCTATTAACACGGCCAAGGCACCTTTTGCGCCGTCCAAAAGCAATGTGGCAAGGGCAAGGGGTTTATTTCCGGTTCTGAGAACGTTGGTGGCTCCTATATTCCCCGAGCCAACTYTACGCAGGTCGCCTTGGCCCGCTGCCTGAGTTAAAATGATGCCAAAGGGGAGGGAGCCGAGTATATAGCCGCCCAACAGGCATATCAAAAAATAACCTAGCGGGATATCATTGATTAAAACTGACATATTAAGCCTCGAATATTATTTCTCCTGCCACGATGGTTTTAAGAATACGTCCCTGTACGGGCCGCCCATCAAAAGGCGTGTTTTTGGTAAGGGACACCATTGTTTCGGGGTTTATTCTCTGGGGCGTATCAGGATCAAAAATACAAAAATCCGCAGGATAGCCGGACTTTAGCTGACCCGCCTTGAGCCCAATGACCCTTGCTGGATTACTGGTCATTTTAGCCAACAGATCAAGCAAAGACATAAAGCCGTTATGATAGAGTTCCAATGAGACAGGCAACATGGTTTCAAGGCCGACAACACCGGCCTCAGCCAGTTCATAGGGAACCCTTTTGCTTTCAGGGTCTTCGGGGTCATGGCCGCTGACGATAACATCAATGGTGCCATCCTTCAGGGCAGATACGACGGCAACCCGGTCTTCTTCTGACCTGAGCGGCGGAGAAATTTTGGTGAATGTGCGATATTCCTCAATGGCATATTCATTGAGCGCGAAATGCGCCACAGCAACGCCGGCGGTAACATTCATTTTGTTTTTCTTCGCGGCTTTCATGACCTCAATACTATCCTGGCAGGTTATCTGCGCCGCGTGATAACGGGTGGAAACTGATTTTAACAGACGGATATCCCGCTCCAGCATTATTGTTTCTGCAGCTGTTGGAATGCCGGGAAGTCCAAGGCGTGTGGCCAGCGCGCCGGCATTCATAACGCCATTTTCGGATAATTCCGGCACGGCCAGATGCTGGATGATCAAGGCRTCAAACATGGCGGCATATTTCAATATGCGTGACATCAAGGCCGGGTTGGCTATGCTTTTGTTTCCATCTGTAAAGGCTTTGACGCCAGCTTTGCTCATCAGGCCAATCTCGGCCATTTCTTTTCCTTCGAGCTGTTTGGTAATGGCGGGAAAAGGAATGAAATTGACTTTGGCTTTTTTGGCGCGGTTTTCCAGAAATTCCACGCGGGCCATATCATCCATAATTTGATCGGTTACCGGCTGGACGCAGACTGTGGTGACACCGCCCGCTGCGGCCGCATCGCCGGTATTTTCTATGGTGTCTTTATAATCAGCCCCCGGAATACCCACAAATACCCGCATGTCTATCAGGCCGGGGCAAAGGCATTTGCCGTGACAATTTATAATTTTGGCCTTATTTGGGACGGTAATTTCTTTGCCTAAATCCGCGATTTTTCCCTTGTGAGCCATGATCTGCCCGATCATATCCAATCCAGATTCAGGATCCAGAAGGCGGGCATTCTTATAAAGGGTATATGCGCTCATTTCGCGGCCCCTCTTTTCTTTCTCGTGAGTATGTCAAGGCAGGCCATTCGGACGGCGACGCCCATTTCCACCTGTTCTTTAATGGCGCTGCGGGTGAGGTCATCGGCAACTTCGGCATCAATTTCAACGCCCCGGTTCATGGGGCCGGGATGCATGATCATGGCATCCTCTTTTGCAACGGACAGCTTATTATAATCCAGTCCATACAGCGTGAAATACTCGCTGATTGTCGGGAAATACCCGCCGGCCATACGTTCCGTTTGAAGGCGCAGCATCATGACAACATCGCAGCCTTTAAGGCCTTCTTTCATGTCATGAAAAACCTCTGCTCCAAGTTCCTTTAAATTTTCAGGCACAAGGGTCGCGGGGCCAATCACGCGCACGCGCGCGCCCATGATATTAAGTAAATGGATATTGGATCTTGCAACCCGGCTATGCAATATATCRCCGCAGATGGCRATTGTAAGCCGCGCTATCTTTCCTTTGCGCCGCCGAATGGTCAGGGCATCAAGAAGAGCYTGGGTYGGATGTTCGTGTTTGCCGTCGCCTGCGTTCAAAACAGCGCAATTGACCTTTTGCGACAACAGCATCACGGCGCCCGAACTGCCGTGCCGAACCACCAGAAGATCCGGCTGCAGGGCATTAAGCGTAGAGGCTGTGTCCAGCAAGGTTTCGCCTTTTGTAATGGATGATCCACTGCTTGACATATTAATCACATCAGCGCCAAGTCTTTTTCCGGCAAGTTCGAAAGACATGCGGGTTCTGGTTGAATTTTCAAAGAAGAGGTTTATCTGGGTCAGGCCCGTCAGAATATCGGTTTTTTTAWTGGTTCTTCTATTCTGTTCGACATATTGATCCGCAAGATCAAGAATATGGTTTATATCCTGCTCTTTCAAGCCTTCAATGCCAAGAAGATGTTGATGGGGGTAGATGAAATCCGCCGTATTTTCGGCTTCTGACATATTTTCAGTCCTTGAGCTTGTTACATGATCACTGAAAAGACATTTTATAGGAACAAAGTCTCGAGGGCGCAAGTCAATTTCCCTTATTGTCCACAGACCCGGAATTATCCCGCGTAAGAAAGCTTGTCCAGAGCGCCTTGCAAGATATAAGCAGCCGCCAGTTTATCGATCAATTCTTTGCGGCGTTTGCGGCTGGCATCAACCTCCAGCAGCGTACGGGTGACGGCCATGGTCGAAAGCCGTTCATCCCAAAGCGCGATAGGAATGTCAATTTTTTCAGATATATTGGCGGCAAATTGACGCGTTGATTGACATCTGGGGCCTTCGGTACCGTCCATATTAAGGGGAAATCCCAAAATCAGTCCCCCCACATTCTGTTCTGAAATAATTGTTATAAGTCGCTCTGCATCCTTACTGAATTTGGTGCGCCGGATGATTTCCATGGCAGTGGCAATATTGCATAAGGTATCTGACAGCGCCACGCCAATGGTTTTGCTGCCCAGATCAAGCCCAAGCAGGCGTTGCCCGACTTTCATATGGCTTTTAATTGTTTCTATTTCGACGAGCATGGTCGGCGTTATATAGAAATGTCCTGATAAAACCCATAAAAATCGATATTTTGGAATTTCGCTCTTGAGTTTTCAGCAAAAAAAGACGACCATATGGTAAATTCCAAGGGGCGCTTTATATGAAGCTGAGATCTTACCGGTAATAAGCTGTTTATTACAAGTGGAGACCCTTTGAACCTGATCCGGGTTATTCTGGCGGAGGGATGGAATATATCTCTATTTATATTTCCTCTTAAATATTCCCCTGTCGCATATTCTGGTTTTTTAAAACGAATTTAAGGATATTCACGTCATGAACATTGAAATCAAGCCTGAAGATTTAAATAAAAAAATGAAGGTTAGTGCGGGTCCATTACCCGCATCGCGCAAAATATATGTGGCGGGTACGGTCGCGCCTGATATCAGAGTTCCCATGCGTGAGATTT
>NVVM01000049.1 GCA_002402225.1 Alphaproteobacteria bacterium | reverse complement strand
AAATATCTGGAGCATTTCAATTATAGAAGGTCAAAGCATCAGTTATGAACTGCGCCGGCCGGGCCGGGAATTTCGCATAGATTTTGACCTCAATTCGCCTGTTGAAAATCCGCCCGCCGCATGGGGGCATCAATAATCTTTACCACATTAAAATTTGCCGCGGAATTCTGCTTGCAGAAGCGGGTGGCCGATGTTAATTTCCCCGCAAAGATTTAATAATCAAGAATATTTCTTTTGATTGAGAAGAGCTGGAAAGACCAACAAAATGTCTGTAGATAATAAAACCGTCGCGAAGATCGCGGATCTGGCGCGCATTGCGGTCAGAGAAGATGAACTTGAGCCATTGGCCGCTGAATTGAATAATATTCTTGGCTGGATAGAGCAATTATCAGAAGTCAATACCGATGGTGTCGCCCCTATGACCAGTGTGGTGGAGGTGGCCTTGCCGTGGCGCGCGGATAAGGTAACGGACGGCGGGTACCGGGATGAAATTCTGGCCAATGCGCCGGATAACGCCCATGGTTTTTTCACGGTGCCAAAAGTAATTGAGTAGGCCAAAAAAGATTAAATAGGCCAAAAAAAGTAGGACAGCGGATATGACTGATTTGACAAAATTAACCCTTGCCGAGGCACGCGATGGGCTGGCGAAAGGCGACTTCACATCCCGTGAATTGACGCAGCAACATGTGGACGTCATGGAAAAGGGCCGGGAATTAAACAGTTTTATCGTGGAAACCACCGATATTGCTCTTGATATGGCCGATAAGGCTGATGAGATGATCAAGGCTGGGCGCGGGACGGGCATGACGGGTATTCCGATCGCCGTGAAAGACCTGTTCTGCACCAAGGATGTTCACAGCTGCGCGGCCAGTCATATTCTGGACGGCTTTAAACCCAAGTATGACTCCACGGTCACGGCAAATTTATGGCAGGACGGCGCGGTGATGCTCGGCAAGACCAATATGGATGAATTTGCCATGGGCTCATCCAATGAAAMWAGCTATTAYGGCMMKGTKAAYAANCCCTKGGCSGSCSRCRMMAKMMSRKGSSRSTCYTYMGGWRRATMWKYMKSTRCYGKGSSRSYMRKMYKRKGSSYYKSWYSYMSCSGYMSCGRSWCMKSYGGYKYTGGCGGCCACGGGCTCTGATACGGGGGGCTCCATACGTCAACCTGCGGCATTTACTGGTCTGGTCGGGTTAAAACCCACCTATGGCCGCTGTTCCCGCTGGGGGATGATTGCCTTTGCTTCTTCTCTGGATCAGGCAGGCCCGATCACTAAAACGGTTCGTGATGCGGCAATCATGATGGAGTCCATGGCGAGCTATGATGATAAGGACAGCACATCCGTTAACCGGAACGTGCCAAATTATGAGCATGCTTTAACCGGTGATATTCGCGGCCTGAAAATTGGTATTCCCAAAGAATACCGTATGGACGGCATGCCGCAGGAAATTGAAAAACTCTGGCAGGAAGGCATTGAATGGATGAAGGCGGCGGGGGCCGAGATCATTGATATAAGCCTGCCCCATACAAAATATGCCTTGCCAACATATTATATTGTGGCTCCGGCAGAGGCCTCTTCGAATCTTGCCCGTTATGACGGGGTGAAATACGGCCTTCGGGTGGAGGGCGATGGTCTTTCAGGCATGTATAAAAACACCCGCGCGGCGGGATTTGGCGATGAGGTCAAACGCCGGATTTTAATTGGCACATATGTTTTGTCCGCAGGCTATTATGATGCCTATTATTTAAAGGCTCAGAAAATTCGGACGTTGATTGCGCAGGATTTTGCCAAGGCTTACGAAAAAGTTGATGTTATTCTGACGCCGACCGCGCCAAGCCCGGCCTTTGCCATGGGGGAAAAATCCAATGACCCTATTGCCATGTATTTAAATGACATCTTCACAGTTCCCGCAAGCCTTGCCGGATTGCCGGCGATTTCTGTTCCAGCAGGATTGAGCGCCGACGCCTTGCCCCTTGGGCTGCAGCTTATTGGCCGGGCATTTGACGAAGAAACAATGCTCAGAGCCGCTGATGTCCTTGAGCATGCCGCTGGCTTTACCGCAAAACCCAAAATATGGTGGGGAGAAAAATGATGGAACAATTTATCCCCAAATATATTCAGGGCGCAACAGGCGACTGGGAAGTCGTTATCGGACTGGAAATCCATGCACAGGTCGCCTCAGAGGCAAAGCTTTTCTCTGGATCATCCACTAAATTCGGCGCAGACCCCAACACGCATGTAAGCTTTGTCTGCAGTGCCATGCCGGGAATGCTGCCCGTGATTAATGAAGAATGCATCCGTCAGGCGGTACGTACCGGTCTTGCCATGGGCTGTGAAATTCACTTGCGATCTGTATTTGATCGCAAGAATTATTTTTACGCTGATTTGCCGCAAGGGTATCAGATTTCCCAGTTTAAAGACCCCATCGTGGGCGAGGGGGAAATCGTTGTTGATCTGGAAGATGGCACAAGCAAGACCATTGGTGTGGAACGTTTGCATCTGGAACAGGATGCGGGGAAATCCATGCATGACCAGCATCCAACGCAAACCTATGTTGATTTAAACCGGTCTGGCGTTGCTTTGATGGAAATTGTCTCCAAGCCTGACATGAGAAGCGCGGAAGAGGCGGGGGCCTATTTCAGGAAAATCCGTACGTTGGTGCGTTATGCGGGTACTTGCGACGGGAATATGGATCAAGGGTCTATGCGGGCCGATGTTAATGTTTCCGTCCGTCGTCCCGGCGCGGAACTTGGCATCCGCAGCGAGACCAAAAATGTGAATTCTGTTCGTTTTATGATGCAGGTGATCGCGTTCGAAACCCGGCGCCAGATTGATCTTCTGGAAGACGGGGGGGAGGTGCTTCAGGAAACGCGCCAGTTCGACCCCGCCAGCGGCACCACAAGCAGTCTGCGGTCCAAGGAAGAGGCTCATGATTATCGTTGCTTTCCCGATCCGGATTTACTGCCTTTGGAATTCACTCAGGAATTTGTTGATGATCTGGCAAAGGCTCTGCCGGAGCTGCCCGATGACAAGAGAAATCGTTTGATCAATGATTTAGGGGTTTCGGCCTATAATGCGGCCGTTTTGGTCGCGGAAAAAGAGAGCGCGGATTATTTTGAAAGTCTGTTGGATAGCTTGGCTCATAAAACGGGTAAGGCTAAGCAAAAACTCGCCACACAAGCGGCAAACTGGGTCATTGGCGACCTATTCGGGGCCTTGAAAAAAACGGGGAAATCTATCAGTGAAAGCCCTGTATCCCTTAAAGATGGCGCAGAATTACTGGCGTTGCAGATCGATGGAACAATTTCGGGCCGTATAGCCAAGGATGTCTTTGAAATTATGTTGGATACGGGCAAAAACCCGGAGCTTATCGTCGAAGAAAAGGGCTTGAAGCAGGTTTCGGATACGGGCGCAATTGACGCCATCATTGACGAGGTCATTGCCGATAATCAAGATAAACTCGCGCAATATCGCGGCGGCAAAGACAAGCTTTTTGGTTTTTTCGTTGGTCAGGTTATGAAAAAAACCCAAGGCAAAGCCAATCCGCAAGTTGTAAATCAGTTGCTCAAGCCAAAACTTGATGGTTAATGGATATTTGAGAAAGGCTTAAGTTTTGTTCTTTTCTCTTATTCTTCATATATTTGCCATAATTAACTATATACTGTAATGTTGTTGTAGAAAAATGCAGAAGCATTTTTTCTGTTCAACACAAACAGTAGGGGAGAACCTATGACATATATTGATCTTAAGAAAATTTTACTGGTAACATCCGTCTCAATGGTGGCGACATTTGGATTGTCAGCTTGCGGTGACGATAAGGCTGCCGCACCTGCGGCGGTTGAGAAAACAGCTGATGATGCGGCTACTGAGGCGCCTACGGCAATGGATAATGCCACAGAACAGGCGGGCGAAATGGTAGAAGAAGCCAAAGAAAAGGCTAAAGAGATGGTGGATGATGTTAAGGCCAAGGCAGATGATGCGGCGGCAAAAGCCAAACAAGATGCCATTGATGCTGCCAAGAAGAAGGCTGAGGAAGAATTAAAGAAAAACTTGCCTCAATAATTAGAAATATAGTTAATTACGAAAAGCGAGCTTTGTTAAGGCTCGCTTTTTTTTRTTTWWAANCWKCAATAAAAWCAAWKASTTATAATATTWNTATYNAYCGTTAACTTTATGTTTACCAAAGGCATGGCAACCTGCTCCTAAGAAAGACTGACAAAGCCGCATAAGGCAGCAGTTAAAAATAATAACAGGAGTTAAGGCAATGGGACAGATTGACCACACATATATCACAGAGCGTATTGCGCAGGCTGAATCAGGCGCGAAAGAAGCCTTTTATGATTTAGGCTTGCTATATTCAATTGGGCAAGGCGTTGACCAGGATTATATCGAAGCCCATAAATGGTTTAATCTCGCGGCTATTCGCGGCATGAAATCCGCCCAGATTGACCGGGCCGAAGTTGCTGAAGATATGTCAAACAACGACATAGCCACCGCGCAGCGCATGGCCCGTGAATGGCTGGCACTGCATTAAGTTGTATAACCTACCCAAATGGTCACTTGCACGGAATAWCGACTACTACCAAANNTTAAAAGGCAGAGATCGTTTTTCTATTAGTCATAGCCCCTATATATCCAGCTCTGCGACCTTGTCGGCGTTTTCCTGGATGAATTGGAAACGTAGTTCGGGTTTTTTACCCATGAGGGCATCAACACGTTCGGAGGTATCAAGGCGGGTGCCTTCGGGGATTATAATGCGCAGCAGGGTACGTTTGTCCTTTTTCATAGTGGTTTCTTTAAGCTGGGCGGCGGGCATCTCTCCAAGGCCTTTAAAGCGGCTGATTTCAATCTTGCCCCGGCCTTTGAATTCTGTTTCCATCAGCTCGTCTTTATGCTGGTCATCCCGGGCATAAAAAACCGTGCCGCCTTGGGCAATGCGGTAGAGCGGCGGCTGCGCGAGATAAAGGTGGCCATTTTTAATAAGTTCGGGCATTTCCTGATAAAATAAAGTGATCAGCAGGGTCGCGATATGCGCCCCGTCGACATCCGCATCGGTCATGATGATGACTTTTTCATAGCGCAAGGCATTTTCATCATATTGATCTCCCGCGCCGCAACCAAGGGCGAGGCTGATATCGGCAATTTCCTGATTGCCGCGAATTTTATCCCGGGTGGCGCTGGCCACATTGAGAATTTTACCGCGAATAGGCAGAATGGCCTGGGTTTTTCTGTCGCGGGCCTGTTTGGCCGACCCGCCCGCCGAATCGCCCTCCACAATATAAATTTCGGTGCCAACAGGGGAATCCTGACTGCAATCTGATAGTTTGCCGGGCAGACGCAATTTGCGTTTATTGGTGGCGGTTTTGCGTTTTACGTCTTTTTCTTCCCGGCGTCGCTGGCGTTCATCGGCGCGCTCCAATGCCCAGGCCAGCAAATCATTCGCCATGGCAGGGGCACCGCTCAGCCAATGATCAAAATGGTCGCGAATGGCATTTTCTACCAATTTTGTGGCTTCGGGATTGGTTAGTTTGTCTTTTGTCTGGCCCTGAAATTGTGGATTTTTAATGAAAACAGAGATCAAACTACAGCTGTTGATAAAAATATCCTCGCCAGTGATGCTGGCGGCTTTCTTATTGCCAATCAATTCGCCGTAGGCTTTGATGCCTTTTAGCAATCCGGATCGAATGCCGGCCTCATGGGTGCCGCCGATGGGGGTCGGTACTGTGTTGCAATATGATCTGATATTGCCGTCACCATATTCAGGCCAGCATACCGCCCATTCCACACGCCCTATGTCATCGGCGAGGGGGGATATGCCCTGAAAATTCTCTTCCGTCACCTTTGGCCTTTTTTCCATCGAGCTGGTCAGGTAATCATTCAATCCGCCGGGAAAGTGAAAGCTGTCTTTTTCCAGTACGCCTTCCCCATCCTTGATTAATTCAGGGTCACATTGCCAGCGGATTTCAACGCCTCTGAACAGATAGGCCTTTGATTTGGCGAGTTGATATAATCTGGCGGGTTTGAATTTGGCAGATTTTCCGAAAATCTCATGGTCGGGAATGAAGGTGATTTTAGTACCGCGCCGATTATTCGTTGTGCCGATATTTTCAAGCTTTGAGGTGGGTTTTCCGCGTGAAAAACTTTGTTGCCATATTTGTTTATCCCGCGCGACCTCAACGGTGAGCCATTCGGACAGGGCATTGACCACAGAAGCGCCGACGCCGTGGAGGCCGCCGGATGTTTCATAGGCTTTGCTGTTAAATTTACCGCCGGAATGAAGGGTTGTGAGAATGACCTCCAACGCAGATTTATCTTTAAATTTTGGGTGGGGATCAACGGGAATACCCCGTCCATTATCAGAAATGGTGATCGACCCATCGCCGTGCATATGAATTTCGATTCTGTTGGCATGGCCGGCCACGGCTTCATCCATGGAATTGTCGAGCACTTCGGAGACGAGGTGATGCAGCGCTCTTTCATCAGTGCCACCCACATACATACCGGGGCGAAGCCGGACGGGCTCCAATCCTTCGAGTACTTCAATGTCTTTCGCTGAATAATCAGTCGTTGTTACGGTCGTATCAAAAAGGTCAGTCATATGGGCGAGAATCTCTTAATAATATTGTTAATGGTTTTTGGATACACTATACGATTAAAGATAACAACATCCAGATATTGATTGAAATTGTATTTTTTAAATTATCGGGCATACTTGGTTCATGATGAATAATTGGCACCAGAAATAATGAAGCAGGCGGGGACAGCATTTTTTTGGACCTATAGAAAAGAGGCCCTGTCGCTGGTGGGTCTTTTCCTCTTGGGAATGGGGTTTGGGGCCACATGGATTTTCTACGATAATAATTTCAAAAATACGTCAAAAACGGAGACGTCTCTGGCTTTTGAAGAAGGCCATAATATTATTGAGGTTGAAATTTCTGATACTATCCCTAAAAATATCCCTGAAGATTTAGGCGACCCCTCTGAAAAAAAACAAAAGATGCCCCCTGATATTACGGAAACGTGGAAATCAAATGCGGTAAAGGTCGCCGGTCATGTGGGGGACAAACCTCAGGTTACGATCGTTATTGATGATCTGGGGGTGGTCAAAAATTTGACTTTGGGGATCATCGGTTTAGAAGGCCCTCTGACGTTGTCTTTTTTGCCTTATGGCAAGAATTTAAGAGNAATAACGCGGTTAGCGGCAAGCAACGGTCATGAATTGATGGTACATCTGCCCATGGAACCACAGGGGGATAAAAACCCCGGGSCCCATGCCTTGCGYGTYGMCGCGACAGACGGGCAAAATCTAAAAGATTTATATTTTAACCTGTCACAATTTGAGGGCTATGTGGGACTGAATAATCATATGGGCAGCGCCTTTACCGAGGATAGGGCGGGCTTGAACACCATATTGGATGAGGTGAAGAGGCGAGGGTTGTTAGTATTAGATTCGCGTACATCACGAAGGTCTCTATTGGCTGAATTGGCAACGGATAAGAATATCCCCAATATGACCAGGGACTTTTTCCTCGATAATGTGCAGGATGTGGATTATATATTGGGGCAGCTCGGTAAACTTGAAGAAATGGCTAAGAAAAGAGGGCATGCCATCGCCATCGGTCATCCCTATAAGGAAACCATAGAAGCCTTGACGTTATGGCGGGCCATGTTAAAAGAAAAGGGCATTGTCCTTGTGCCCTTATCCCATATCATGAAAAAGAAATATGATAAAATTCTTTTGGCAAAAGGCAATCAACAAACCCGGCCATCGCATTGATTTCCATTATCCACCAGACACGCATTAGAATTTAAATTTCGCAAGTAACCCATTCCCCGGCCCATACGTAAAAGACTGAAGGGAAAAACAGGAGAAGCCGCCGCCGCCGACCCCCCTAGCGGCGCCTGAGCGTAATCCAAAAACAGGAGCGCAGCGACTTAGCGACCAAGCGGGAGCGCAGCCTTTAGCGGCGCCTGAGCGTAATCCAAAGAATCAGGAGCCCTCGCGACTTAGCGACCAAGTGGGAGCGCAGCCTCTAGCGGCGCTTGAGCGTAATCCAAAGAATCAGGAGCCCTCGCGACTTAGCGACCAAGTGGGAGCGCAGCCTTTAGCGGCGCTTGAGCGTAATCCAAAGAATCAGGAGCCCTCTCGCGACTTAGCGACCAAGCGGGAGCGCAGCCTTTAGCGGCGCTTGAGCGTAATCTAAATAAACAGGCGACGACCCCCCTAGCGGCGCCTGAGCGTAATCCAAAAAAATGATTTATTGTATTTTCGGTATGCCGGAAAATCTGACGGCTTCTTCTGCGGCGCGGAATTGGGCGCGGGCCTTGGCCTGACATTCGGCATATTCTGATTCCGGATCGCTGTCGGCGACAATGCCGGCACCGGCCTGAACATGCATTACATCGTCTTTGACAATAGCTGTTCTGAGAACAATGCAGGTATCCATACTGCCATCTGCGGAAAAATAGCCCACGGCACCGGCGTATATGCCGCGCTTGTCTATTTCCATTTCATCGATAATTTCCATGGCGCGGACTTTGGGTGCGCCGCTGACGGTTCCGGCAGGAAAACCCGCGGCAAAGGCTTGAAGCGGCCCATATTCCGGTTTGATTTCACCGCGAACTTCTGACACGATATGCATGACATGGGAATAAAATTCGATGATTTTATTTTGCGTAGGCTTAACCGTTCCGGTCTTTGCGACTTTGCCCACGTCATTACGGCCCAGATCAAGCAGCATAAGATGCTCTGCAAGCTCTTTTGGGTCGGCAAGCAGGTCTTGTGCCAAACGCTGATCCTCTTCGGGTGTTGCGCCCCTTGGGCGGGTGCCTGCGATGGGCCTGACCGTGATTTCACCATCCCGAAGGCGCACCAAAATCTCTGGGCTGGAGCCAATGACAGAAAAATCACCAAACTTTAAATAAAAGAGAAAGGGCGAAGGATTGGTTCTTCTTAGCGCCCGATAAAGAGAGAAAGGCGGCAAGGTAAAGGGGGCTGTAAAACGTTGGGAGAGAACGACCTGAAAAATATCGCCGGCTTTGATATATTCTTTGGCTTTTTTGACCATGGCCAAATATGTTTCTTTTGGCGTATTGGATATGGGGTCTTCCATCTTTAGAAAATCATGAGACATTTTTTTTGAGCCAGTGAGAGATTGGGATAGCGCATATTCAATTTCGGCAAGTCTCATTTCTGCGTGGGCATAGGCCGTTTTGGCCGTCATTTTTTTGTTAGGCCTAACGGGTGTCACAATGGTCAATAGATCGGTTACAGAATCGAAAACCACCATAATGGTTGGCCGCAGGAACATGGCATCCGGAATGCCAAGGTCATCTGGCTTTGCGGGACCCAGTTTTTCCATAAGGCGAACGATGTCATATCCCATGTAACCTATCAGGCCCGCCGCTGACGGCGGCATGCCGGCGGGCAGGTCAATAAGTGATTCATCTAGCAAATCCGCCAGATTGTCCAGTGCGCCTTTTACTTGTGGCTGATAGGCCGTTTTGTCACGGGCCGCTGTTAAGGCAGATCGGTTAATCTCTGATTTATCCCCCACGCAGCGCCATATGATGTCTGGTTTTAACCCAATGAATGTATAGCGCCCGCGAATGGCGCCGCCTTCGACAGATTCGAGCAGGCAGCTGTATTCTTCTTCATTGGCGCTCAGTTTCATAAAAGCGGAAATCGAGGTCTCTAAGTCGGCGACTAATGTTGTCCAGACTATCTGAGGTTTATTACTTTCATATTGCGCCTTGAATGTCCCGAAATCTGGTGAAACAGACATTATTGCTCCCGAGAGTCCAGTTGATCATGAACCGCATTGACGGCCCGTTCGTTGATGATTACAGGAAGGCTCACCTCTAGATARCGCCAGTAATTGGACAATGTGCGCTGTTGATATTCTTGCGTCAATAATTGTTTCAGCTGAGCAGACTGTGCGGCTGTCATAGGGGCGTCTGGATGATTGCGTGATACCAGTTTGATTATTACGAAACCATTATTATCTGCTGCCGGCATAATTCTTGCGCGGCCGATATCCAGTTGAAATATACTATCTTGCAAGGCCCGGGTGACTTTTCCCGTTTGATCATTGCGCGCCAAAGTTACCGAAGTATAGCCCATGCTGCCATCAGTGGTTGCAAGATCTGCAAGAGATTCGCCGTCCTGCGCCTTGGTCAATATTTCATTGGCTTGCTCTCGCGCCAGTCTTTTGCGGGTATCTGCCATCCACATATCATAAACACTTGTCTTGATTTCCTCAAAGGGGCGTAGGGCGACTYCTGCGATACGATCAACCACAACAAGGAAATATTCGCCGTCGCCCATTTCTTCCAATAATGGTTCATCCCCCTCGAGTGTTTCAAAAGCACTGGCCAGAAATATGGGGTCACTGGGAATGTTGGGTAGACGGTCACCTTTTGAATTATAGCCCTTGGCATCAATATTCAAGGCCACATTCAGCTTAAGGTTCAGATTACCGGCAATATCAGCTAAWKAACMWMYRRYRRYSMWTTMATMRTWTMYRWKSYYTGRKTKRKWWYMRMSMMGKTCAWTCKYKTYMWYKKWWTWYMKRYKWKYKKYASYSYCWWGYYSWWAGYWGGMYYTYSYARMYAWTRRRKMARWAATCTTTGTGATGTTGAAAATCCGCCAACCAAAGTCCGTTTCCACTGGGGCGGTATAAGCCCCCTGATCTGCGGCAAATATACTATCAGCGGCAGAGGTGCCATATAAATCAAGGGCGTCCTGATGGGAGTTTCCGATAACAGTGGCATCCTCGATAGTTGATCCTGTTGCGGTAATTATTTCATTAAATGCCTTTCCTGCGCTTAAGTCAGTATATGCCTTGCCAGCGGCTTCCTTATCATCAAAAAGAAGCTGTTCGAAATTACGTTTTTCATTTTCAACGGATGCTTTGGCAGCCGCACCCATAGCTTCATCAATTTCAGCGTCGGTAACGGTGATGTCGCCGACAAAATTCTTGATAGATAACGTGATAAAACGAATGTCACGATATTCAGGGGCCATATAGTTCGCCCTATTCTTACTATAATATTGTTCCAGATCAGATTCATTTGGTTCTGAGATATTAGCAATGGAAAAGGCCGGAATGGTCAGAATTTCAGCGGTTCTTTCTTCGTTTAAAAATTTTATAAAAGTTTTTTCTACTGCATTTGGCACTGAAATTGCGCTGACGAGAGATGTCATCAGATACTGCCGCTCCAAGTCCTTGCGCAATATCTCTTCAAATTCTCCAGATGTATAGCCCCGATATCCGGCGAGGCTTTCAAAAGTGTTTATGCTAAATTCCCCGAGCGTATCCTGAAAAGATTCAACACCCATAATAAATTCACGAAGTTGGGCATCGGTAACCCGAATGCCTATGGCATGGGCGGCATGGGCAAATGTTTTACTCTGCACCAGATCGGCCACCCATTTTCTTGACAAGCCCTGATCGATGACCATTTCACGGGTAATTTCGCCGTTTGATTGTTGCTGTATCTCGGAAAATTTATTTTGAAATTCCCGTGCATATTCATTGAGGGTCAGCTTATCGTCACCGATTTCAGCAACTTTACTGCCCGCGCCGCCCAAGATGTCGCCGCCGATACCCCAAAGGGCAAAGCTGGCGATTAATAATCCAAGCAATGCCGTCGCGAAATAAGAGGTAAGGCCGTTTCTGAAAAACTGTAACATTTATATAAGCACCTGTGTTTTATCGTTATTGGTAGAATTCTCAATATAGCATCTGAGCGGAATCATAAAAATTGGTCGCATAATAGGGGGCTGTAAGGGGCATCGCAACCACAAAAAGATATGGGGCGGCGGTTTAAAAAAGTTTGGCTGTCTTTTCCATCATGGAAAGTTAAGAAAATGCCCTGTATTTTTTGGCGCGTTTCTGATAATCAACAGGGTGACGCTATATGGTATTGAAATTCAAATTTGAGGAAAACACATGACAGCACCTAAAGCCCTTGTTGCGGGTAACTGGAAAATGAACGGTTTGACAGCAAGTAAAAAGGAAATCGAAAAGCTGCAGAGTATGATTTCTGAAAATGGAGCCAATTGTGATGTTTTAATCTGCCCGCCTGCGACAATCATTGGCTTGCTGTCTGGAAAGGGCGTTGAGATTGGCGCGCAGGATTGTCATATGAATATAAGCGGCGCCCATACCGGCGATATTTCTGCGCTCATGTTAAAAGACCTTGGCTGTCATTATGTTATCGTCGGCCATTCTGAACGCCGCAGCGATCACGGGGAGTCAAATGATATGGTGAAGTTCAAGGCAATTGCCGCGCAGCAGCAGGGCCTCGCGGCGATCATATGCGTTGGGGAAAGCGATGTCGAGCGGGAAAATGGTGAAACATTGGATGTGGTGACAGCACAAATTAAAGGATCTATTCCTGAAGAGGCCATCGTTAAGAATACCGTGATTGCTTATGAGCCTGTCTGGGCAATAGGGACAGGAAAAACACCGACTGCGGATGATGTCGCAGAAGTACATATGGTTATTCGGAATTTACTGATGGACCGTTTCGGGGATGAGGGCGAGATGGTACGTATATTATATGGTGGTTCTGTCAAGGCGTCAAATGCCCATGAGCTCATGTCTGTTCTTAATGTGAACGGGGCATTGGTTGGGGGAGCAAGCCTGAAAGCAGAAGATTTTTATGGTATTATTGCCACTTATCAATAGGGGGGAATTTTAATAGGGGGGCATTTTCTGTTCAATATACATTTTACGCTAGCCATATGAAACAGATTAGAGTAAAAGCCATTTAAATCAATTATAAATACAGATAATAAAAGAGTTTGAGATATGCAAGAGATCGTTCTTGTTGTTCATTTAATTTTGACAATTAGCCTTGTGATACTGGTACTTATTCAGAAGTCCTCAGGCGGCGCGCTTGGAATCGGCGGCGGCGGCGGCGGACAGGGCGGCATGATGGCTGGCCGTAGTTCGGCTACTTTTCTAACCCGTGTTACGACATATATTGCCGTAGGATTTTTTGTTACGAGCATGGGCCTTGCGGTTATTGCCAAACAACAGACTGCGGATAGTTCGGTGTTTGATGTTGACAAAGAAGTTATTGAACAGACGGTGCCAGATGATCAAACACAACCTGTCATTCCGGACTCTCGATAAAGTAATTTAGCCCATAAGCCGCGCCGAATTATAGTTTAAGAGCCGGAACTGTGGTTGATTTATATGAAAAATGGGCTGTTTTTGTTGTTTTTCAGGCTCTAGATTTTTAATGTTTTTTTCGGGATAATCATCTGCCAATGGCACGTTATATTTTTATTACAGGCGGCGTTGTTTCTTCTTTAGGGAAGGGCATCCTGTCCGCAGCTCTTGCTGCTTTGCTCCAATCCCGTGGCTATACGGTACGTCTCAGAAAACTTGACCCTTATTTGAATGTTGATCCCGGCACCATGTCGCCTTATCAGCATGGGGAGGTTTTCGTGACCGATGACGGCGCAGAAACCGATCTTGACCTTGGGCATTACGAACGGTTCACGGGCGTACCATCAAGAAAAAGCGACAGCGTCTCTTCCGGACGTATATATAGTGATATTCTGGCCAAAGAACGGCGCGGGGATTATTTGGGGGCAACGGTTCAGGTCATTCCCCATGTCACCAATGCCATCAAGGAATTTGTGACCTCAGACATTGACGCTGAAACGGATTTTGTCTTATGTGAAATCGGCGGCACCATYGGYGATATTGAAAGCCTGCCRTTYATGGAGGCYATWCGCCARCTKGGYAATGATCTRGGYAARGCCAATGTCTGTTATATTCATCTTACGCTTGTGCCTTACCTAGCCGCAGCGGGAGAATTAAAAACAAAGCCTACGCAGCATTCTGTCAAGGAGCTGCGAAGCATTGGTATTCAACCTGATGTGCTGGTTTGCCGCACAGAGCATGAAATAGAGGACGGGGATCGCCGCAAGATTGCGCTTTTCTGCAATGTGCGGGAATCCGCTGTTATTCAGGCTTTGGATGCCAGCAGTATTTATGAAGTTCCCTTGAATTATCATGCTGAAGGACTTGATGCCGAAGTTTTGTCATCATTTGGTATTGATCCCGGACTTACCGATGCAAATCTTACCCGCTGGCATGAAATTATGGAACATGTGAATACGCCGGAGGGTGCCGTGACGATTGCCGTTGTTGGCAAATATACTGAACTGAAAGACGCTTATAAATCCTTGGTCGAGGCGCTCGTGCATGGCGGGTTTGCCAATAATGTCAAAGTTAACCTCGAATGGTTTGATGCCAAGATTTTTGAAGATGACACGGATTTGTCTGCACATTTTGAGCATGTTCAGGGCATATTGGTGCCCGGCGGATTTGGGGAGCGCGGTGCAGAGGGAAAAATTGCTGCGGCACGTTTTGCACGCGAGCAGAAAATACCCTATTTTGGTATATGTTTCGGGATGCAAATGGCCTGCGTTGAGGCCGCCCGAAATATGGCCGGCATAACCGGGGCCAGCTCGACAGAATTTGGCCAATGTGATCATCCCATAGTTGGATTGATGACGGAATGGACGCAAGGCGGTGCGGTCCAAACCCGCGCGGCAGATGATGATAAAGGCGGCACCATGCGCCTTGGGGCTTATAAAGCCAAATTAATGCCGGGCAGTAAGGTAAGTGGTATCTATGGCAGCGAAGCCATATCAGAACGCCATCGCCATCGGTATGAGGTCAATATCAATTACCGCAAGCAGTTGGAGGGGGCTGGTCTGGTATTTTCCGGATTATCGCCTGATGGCGCGCTGCCTGAAATCGTTGAGCTTACGGATCATCCCTGGTTCATAGGCGTGCAGTTCCATCCGGAACTTAAATCCAAACCATTTGAACCGCACCCCCTGTTTGCCTCCTTCATCGAGGCGGCCGTTAAGCAATCACGGCTTGTTTAAAACATAATCTATAGAGGTACAATATGACTGCTATTATTGACATTACAGGCCGCGAAATTCTCGACAGTCGCGGCAATCCAACCGTTGAAGTTGACGTTACCCTTGAAACCGGTGCTTTTGGCCGTGCGGCGGTGCCATCGGGTGCCTCAACAGGGGCACATGAGGCTGTTGAACTTCGTGATGGTGGTTCGCGTTATTTTGGTAAAGGGGTCTTGAAGGCTGTGGAGGCGGTGAATGGCGAAATTTATGACGCCTTGACCGGCCTGGATGCAGAAGATCAAATTATTTTGGATCAGGTCATGCGTGATCTTGACGGTACGGAGAATAAGTCGCGCCTTGGGGCAAATGCTATTTTGGGCGTGAGCATGGCTGTGGCCAAGGCCGCTGCTGATGAGGCTGCGCTGCCGCTTTATAATTATCTTGGTGGCCCATCGGCGCGTATGTTGCCGGTTCCCATGATGAATATTATAAATGGCGGCGAACATGCGGACAATCCTATTGATATTCAGGAATTCATGATCATGCCGATTTCTSCGGGCAATATTCGCGATGCGATTCGTATGGGCGCAGAAATTTTTCATACCTTGAAAAAGAAATTATCCGATGCGGGCCATAACACGGGGGTCGGGGATGAGGGCGGCTTTGCGCCCAACCTTAACGGCACGGTAGAGGCGCTTGACTTTATTATGCAGGCGGTTGAATCTGCCGGATATAAGCCCGGTGAAGATATTATGTTGGCTTTGGATTCCGCAGCATCGGAATTTTACAAAGACGGCAAATATATTCTGGCTGGCGAAGGCAAGACATTGGATAGCGATGAAATGGCGGCTTATTATGCTGATCTATGTGCAAAATATCCAATTTTCTCCATTGAAGATGGCATGGACGAAGATGACTGGACTGGATGGAAAACACTGACGGATATGGTGGGTGACAAAGTGCAGCTTGTTGGTGATGACTTATTTGTGACCAACCCGGTGCGCTTGGATGACGGCATTAAAAAGGGTGTTGCTAATTCGATTTTGATAAAAGTTAATCAAATTGGCACTTTGAGCGAGACTTTCGATGCCGTGGAAATGGCGCATAGGGCGGGCTATACATCTGTTATGTCCCACCGGTCTGGGGAAACAGAGGACGCCACCATTGCGGATCTTGCGGTTGCCACCAATTGCGGACAGATCAAGACAGGTTCGTTGGCGCGCTCTGATCGGCTCGCAAAATATAATCAATTAATCCGCATAGAAGAAGCCCTGGGTGATGCGGCTAAATATGCGGGAACCAGTATTCTGCGGGCATAAATGATATTCTGATATCAGGATTTTAAGGCGGTCATCCTTATTGGCCGCCTTACCTGTATGCGCCATAAAATAGGCTACCACTATATATGGTATGGATGGTTAGTGGCTTGACTCTAAAAGAAAAAATATAAAGAAAAATCTTGACCGCGCGAATCAGGTGTGATTCTCTACAGGTATGACCAATATAAGAGACATACAAAATAGATTTCAAAAAATGATCATTCCGATGATTTTTGCCATGATCATTGTCTATTTCTTTATCCACGGTATGCGTAGCATGCAGGTCAAGGCAAATCTGATTGAGGAAATTTCTGTCCTGGAGCAGGAATATAATCTTGTGCATGAACGTAAGGTTGATATTGAAAGCCACGTTACTCTTTTGCAGCCAGATAATGTAGATCCTGATTTTCTGGATGAGAAATCCAGAGAAATACTTGGCCTTATGCATAAAGATGAAGTGATCCTTCTTCGATAAAAATAATATTTATTGTTCTATTCCAATATTATAGTTTCTTTTTAACGTGTTGAAATCCTGATTAATCAAAATTCAGTTAATTTAAATTTTTTCTTGTATTTCAARGACTTTTCATCATTATTTAGTAAATTTTATAGATAGTCTGCATGAGTAAGTAGGATTAATATTATCTTCAATGAGCAAGATGGGCTGACAGATATGGCTAAAAAACCAACCACAAAAAAAAATAMYSMWMAMRAAMACACRMAAGGCGGCAAGGTTGCGGCGCGGCGCAGGCCCGTAAAACCAAAGGCTTTAAAAGCGACCTCAGATGAGCTGAAAGACTTTTATCGTGAAATGCTCATGATGCGCCGGTTTGAAGAAAAGGCTGGACAAATGTACGGGATGGGCCTGATTGGTGGTTTTTGTCATTTATACATCGGACAGGAAGCCGTTGTGACCGGCATTCAATCAACGCTTAAAGGTGGCGATACTATTTTAACCAGTTACCGCGATCATGCCCATATGCTGGCTTGCAAAATTGATCCCAAAGTCATCATGGCAGAATTGACCGGACGCGAAACCGGAATATCAAAGGGTAAGGGCGGTTCCATGCATATGTTTAGCGTGGAACATGGTTTTTACGGCGGGCATGGTATTGTTGCCGCTCAGGTGCCTATTGGCGCTGGCCTTGCTTTTGCCCATAAATACCGGGGAACAGATAATGTCTCGGTCGTATATTTTGGTGATGGCGCGGCCAATCAGGGACAGATTTATGAAACATTTAATATGGCGGAACTCTGGAATTTGCCGGTCATATTTGTCATTGAAAATAATCAATATGCCATGGGAACTGCCGTCAGGCGCGCGTCTTCAGAGATTGAACTTCATAAGCGCGGCGAGAGTTTTCGCATTCCGGGTGAGGCTGTTGACGGTATGGATGTTCTTGCCGTTCGGGAAGCGGCCGCGCGGGCCGTTGACTGGTGCCGGGCGGGGAATGGGCCCATGTTGCTTGAAATGAATACCTATCGTTACCGGGGCCATTCCATGTCTGATCCGGCCAAATATCGCTCCAAAGAAGAAGTCCAGAAAATGCGGGCGGAACATGATCCAATTGATCAGGTAAAACAGCGGCTTTTGGAGGGCAATATCATGACCGAAGAAGAGATGAAGGCAATTGATAAAGAAATTAAAACCATTGTTGCCGCTGCCGCCCAATTTGCCCAAGACAGCGCAGAGCCCGCGCCCCATGAACTTTRCACCGATATATTAGTTGCAGAATAAAGGATTAAGAATATGACCATAGAAATTCTGCTGCCGGCAATGTCCCCCACCATGACGGAGGGCAATCTTGCCAAATGGCATGTCAAAGAAGGCGATAAAGTTGCCGCAGGCGATGTTTTAGCTGAAATCGAAACCGATAAAGCCACCATGGAACTTGAAACGGATGAAGATGGGGTTGTCGGTAAAATATTTGTCCCCGAGGCAACTGAAAGCATCGCTGTGGGTACGGTCATCGCCGTTCTGCTGGAAGAGGGCGAGACGGCGTCAGATATTAGCGCGGCACCCACAATTGTGTCTGCTTCTCCTGAAAATAAACCTGAAATAGTAGATGTTGCTGCTCCTATAGCCCAAATTGTTACAGAGGATGATTTTCCCGAGGGAACGACATTCACGTCAACCACAGTACGGGAAGCTTTGCGGGATGCCATGGCAGAGGAAATGCGCCTTGATGATGATGTTTTTATCATGGGCGAAGAGGTTGCTGAATATGAAGGGGCCTATAAAGTCACGCAAGGTTTGCACGCGGAATTTGGCGACAGGCGCGTTATTGATACGCCGATCACCGAACATGGTTTTGCCGGGCTTGGGGTTGGGGCGTCCATGGCGGGATTGAGGCCGGTTGTGGAATTCATGACATTTAATTTTGCCATGCAGGCTATCGACCAT
>NVVM01000048.1 GCA_002402225.1 Alphaproteobacteria bacterium | reverse complement strand
AGGATAAAGGGGCCAAAATCATTGATATCAATATGGGCTGCCCCGCCAAGAAGATTGTTAATGGCTATGCGGGGTCGGCCTTGATGCAGGATTTGACCATTGCCAAAAGCATCTTGGTCGCCGTCGTGGGGGCCGTGGATGTCCCTGTGACCCTGAAAATGCGCACAGGCTGGGATATTACGAACCGCAATGCGCCCGAACTTGCCCGCATTGCAGAGGATGTCGGTATTAAAATGGTAACGGTTCATGGCCGAACCAGAAATCAGATGTATAAAGGCAAAGCGGACTGGACATTCATCCATCAAGTCAAAGATGCCGTATCTCTTCCGGTGATCGCCAACGGGGATATTGTTACCTGCGAAGATGCTGCCGAAGCCCTGCGTCAATCCGGCGCGGACGGTGTCATGATTGGCCGGGGAGTATATGGCAAGCCCTGGTTTTTATCACAAGTCATTCATTATTTARAAACCGGTGAAAAACGGCCTGATCCAAGCTTGGCAGAGCTCAAATATATTGTGATTAATCATTATCAGGCCATGCTTGACCATTATGGAGAAGATGCCGGTAAGAGAATCGCCCGCAAGCATATTTCATGGTATACAAAGGGGTTAAGGGACAGCGCTTCTTTCCGTCAGCAGGTCAATCACTTAAGTGATTCAAGCCAGGTGAGGGATATGATCCATAGTTTCTTTGATCCGCTGATTGCGGAGGTTGCCGCTTGAAACCGCAAGATATCATAAGTCAGGATTTGATTTTAAATTCTCTGCCGGATTCTATTGTCGTGGTAAGCAACGACAATCAGATCATTTATGTGAATAATGCGGCGGAGCAATTGTTTTTTTCTGGCGCAAAGATGCTTCTTAAGCGTAAGTTGGAAGACATTGTCTCGCATGATAGTCCTCTTGTGGCTATCATTGGCCAGTCCCGGCAAAGCAAAGCCATTATTTCTGAATATGACATTATATTGGCCAGTCCAAAATATGGTAACAAGCGTGTGGATATCCATGTTTCCCCTCTTATGGATAGAGACGGAGACATGGTTATTCAGCTGCAGGAAAGAAGTATCGCCCAAAAAATCAGTCAACAGTTAAACCATCGAGGTGCCGCGCGATCGGTCGCGGGCATGGCGTCTGTTTTGGCTCACGAGATTAAAAACCCCCTGTCTGGCATTCGGGGTTCGGCGCAGCTTTTAGAACAAGATGCCAGTGATGAGGATAAAGACCTCRCCCGCCTGATCTGTGAAGAGACAGACCGGATTTGCGCGTTGGTCGATCGCATGGAGGTTTTTTCCAATAACAAACCAATTGTACCAGAAGATATCAATATCCATTCAGTAWTGGAACATGTCCGGAAACTGGCTCAGAACGGGTTTGGTAAACATGTTATATTCAAAGAAAAATATGACCCTTCCATTCCATCAGCGCGCGGCGATAAGGGGCAGTTGATTCAGGTTTTTTTAAATCTGATTAAAAATGCTGTTGAGGCTTTGCCGCAATCAAAGGGCGGGCAAGTGACCTTGACGACGGCCTACCGTCATGGGGTGAGGGTCGCTGTTGCAGGATCCGGTGAACGTATGCATCTGCCGCTGGAAATCTGCGTGATTGATAATGGGTGCGGTATTCTGGATGATTTAAAGCCGCATTTATTTGACCCGTTTGTAACGACAAAACCCTCAGGCACAGGTTTGGGGCTGGCGCTCGTGGCAAAAATAATAGGGGATCATGGCGGCATTATTGAATGTGATACGGCCCGGGAAAATACAATTTTCAGGGTATTGCTGCCAAGCTATAAAGGACAAGGATTATGACCGGTAAAATGCTGTTAATAGCAGATGATGACAAGGCCATACGCATGGTACTGTCCAAGGCTATGGAAAGAGAAGGCTATGAGGTTAAATTAACCAGTAATGCCGCCACCCTATGGCGCTGGGTATCCAATGGAGAGGGCGATTTGGTGATCACGGATGTTGTCATGCCCGATGAGAATGGCCTTGACCTTCTGCTGAAAATTAAGAAAATACGCCCCGATTTGCCCGTGATTGTCATGTCCGCGCAAAATACATTGATGACGGCGGTAAAGGCAACGGAACGCGGGGCTTATGAATATCTGCCAAAACCGTTTGATTTGAATGAATTAAAGTCCATTGTTACTAAAGCGCTTGCGGTAAAATTTAATGTTGTTGATGCGGTTTCAGTGGGGGATGACACAGAGGATCTGCCCTTGATCGGGCGTTCGCCCGCCATGCAAAATGTATATCGCGTTATGGCCCGCCTGATGGCCACTGATCTGACCGTTACCATAACCGGCGAGTCCGGTACCGGGAAAGAATTGGTGGCCAAAGCCCTGCATGATTTTGGCAAACGTAAAAACAGTCCTTTTGTCGCCCTTAATATGGCGGCAATCCCGAGGGAGTTGATCGAGAGCGAATTATTCGGCCATGAAAAAGGGGCTTTTACCGGCGCGGAAAGTCGTAGTTCAGGCCGTTTTGAGCAGGCACAGGGCGGAACATTATTTTTAGATGAAATTGGCGATATGCCGCTTGAGGCACAAACCCGATTGCTCCGCGTGTTGCAGGAAGGGGAATATACGGCAGTTGGCGGCAAGAGAACGATAAAAACAGATGTCCGTATTATTTGCGCCACCCACCGTGACCTCAAATCTTTGATAAGCCATGGTCTATTCAGGGAAGATTTATATTATCGGTTGAATGTTGTGCCGCTAAGATTGCCGCCTCTGCGCGAGAGAGTTGAAGATATCAATGATCTCATGCGCCAGTTTTTGAACAGCTATGCCGCAGAAAATTCTCAAGTGCCAAAGCTCATTGATAAAGAAGCCTTGAATTATCTCAAGCAATACCCTTGGCCGGGGAATGTGCGTGAATTGGAAAATCTATGTCAGCGTATTGCCGCGCTGTATGTTGAGGATACGATAACCCTTGAGATTGCCTGTTCGGAAATGGTGCCTTTACCCGTTAGCGGACAAGTCGAAGAAAACGGGGCGACCTCTAATGAAACACTTCAAGAATCCATAAATCGCCACCTTAAACGTTATTTCGATGCCCATCTTCCCCATGATTTACCCCCGCCCGGATTATATTCCCGCCTGCTTAGTGAATTTGAGAGACCTTTGATTGAAAATACATTGTCAGCGACCAGAGGCAACCAGATAAAAGCGGCGGAATTATTAGGGTTGAATCGAAATACCTTGCGTAAGAAAATTAAAGATTTGAATATCGATATTCGTAAAAGTTAATGCCGCATTTGAAATGTTGTAAAATTACAACAATATGATATTCTATATTCAAATGGACATTAGAGACACCAAGAAATTTAGACGACTTGGCTCATGGGCAAGAAAAGTTAATCTTGCCAAGAAGTCAACTTATGGGTTAGCCATCGCGGCTGCTTTATCCGTTCTTGCGACCTTTGCGACCTTCTCCAATGTTGGGCCGTTTCTGCCGACTTCCAGTACACTTTTCGTAATGCTGACCATAAATTTGGCTATTTTACTTATTTTTGGTGCCATGATAGCGCGGGAAATTGTTCAATTAAGGGCAGGACAAAAATCGGGGATTGGAAGTTCCCGGCTGCATAGGCGTATTATAACATTATTCAGTATCGTGGCGATCACGCCCACGATTATCGTGGCTATTGTATCCGGAATGTTTCTGGAATTTGGACTGCAAAGCTGGTTCAGTGACAAGGTACGTACTGCTCTCGATAATTCTCAGGCTGTGGCAGAAGCCTATATAGAAGAGCATAAGAAAGCCCTTCAGGCCGATGTTCTTGGGGTGGCGAGAGATTTGAATGCGCAGGCCTTCAGCCTGACACAAAACCAGTTATTATTGGAGCAGGCATTATCGGTTCAGGCACAGTTTTTATCTCTGTCAGAAGCGATTATATTCGAACGAAACGGGCAGGTTAAGGCGCGGGCTAAAACCACATTAAGTTTGATTGGAGATTCATTTCCGCTGGCTGCGCTGGAAATGGCCGCCAAGGGAGATATTGTGCCGATCATTGGCGGCGATAATGATAACCGCGTGAGGGTACTTGTCGCATTGGATGGATTCTTAGGCTATTTTTTATACATCAGTCGCTTTGTTGACMCCAAAGCACTTGCTCTTGTGAAAAATACCAAGGATGCGCGGTCAGACTATATGGCTGCGCTGAACGAAAAGTCCCAGTATCGGTTGTGGTTTAATCTAACTTATATCGTTATTGCTTTTTTAATACTTTTTGCCGCGATCTGGATGGGGATTGGCTTTGCAAGAAAATTGATGGAGCCGATTACAAATTTAGTTGATGCATCGGAAAAAGTAGGAAAAGGAGATTTTACGGCACGTGCGCCCATTAAAAAAGGCTATGACGATCTGGGTGGTTTAACCAGAGCTTTTAACAAAATGATCCGTCAATTAGATCAGCAGCAAAAAGATATTTTAGAGACCAGCCTGGAACTTGAAGAGCGGAACCGATTTATGGAAGCTGTGCTTACCGGMGTGTCTGCGGGTATTATGGGTCTTGAYCCTTATGGTAAAGTAACGCTGCCCAATAGATCTGCTGCAAATATGTTAAATCTTGAAAAGGGCGATATTCTAGGGGCAAAAATTCAGGAAATTATGCCGGAGGTCGACGATCTATTTGAGAAAATATGTTCAACCCAATGTCAATCTGTACAGGAACAGATTGTGATAGAGCGCGATGATATAAACCTCAACTTAATGGTCAGAATAACGGCAGAGACCAAAAATGATGAAATTCAGGGGTTTGTCATTGCTTTTGATGATATCACCGATCAGGTTGCGGCTCAGAGAACGGCAGCATGGTCAGATATTGCCCAGCGTATTGCCCATGAAATAAAAAACCCCCTGACACCCATTCAATTATCGGCAGAAAGATTAAAACGAAAATACCTGAAGGAAATTAAAAGTGACCCTGCTGTTTTTATCCAATGTACCGATACTATTGTTCGGCAGGTGGGTGATCTTCGGCGCATGGTTGATGAGTTTTCCTCATTTGCACGAATGCCTGCCCCAAATGTTAAAATAGAGAATCTARCGGAGATTATCAAGCAGGCTTATTTTCTGCAAGAGGTTGCTAACAGCAATATTRAATTTGAATTGAATTGCCCGCCGGAAGTTTTGGCGATCGAATGTGATGCGGCCCAGATTGGGCAGGCCTTAACCAATTTGATTAAAAACGCTGCGGAATCAATTGCCGCAATGGAAATTTCTGCGAAAAATAATGGTTTGGACTATCAAGGGAATATCGAAATATCGATTCTAGATGAAGTAAAGGCAACAAAAATCCACATCATTGATAACGGCACAGGAATCCCTGAACATTTAATAGATAAACTGGTCGAGCCTTATGTTACAACACGGGCCAAGGGCACTGGGCTTGGTCTGGCTATTGTCAAAAAAATAATGATGGATCATGGCGGCGAATTACTTATGGAGAATAATTCAGGACTGGGGGCGACGATTACTTTAATATTTAATAAGAATGCACATATTCAAAAAAGTGCCTCAGATGACACTGTAAGGATGATGTATGGCTCTTGATATTCTTGTCGTTGATGATGAAGCTGATATTCGTGACTTAATCTCCGGAATTTTGGATGATGAAGGATATGAAACGCGTACAGCTAAGGACAGCGATTCCACATTGCTTGAAATAGAGGCGCGGCGACCTTCGCTTATCATTCTGGATATTTGGCTTCAGGGTAGCCGGCTTGACGGGCTGGAGTTGCTTGAAATAATCAAGAAAATTCATACGGATTTACCGGTAATTATCATCAGTGGCCACGGTAATATCGAAACGGCGGTATCCGCGATCAAGCTTGGGGCCTATGATTTTATCAGCAAGCCTTTTGAAACGGACAAGCTTTTGATTCTTGTCGAGCGGGCAACTGAGGTTGATCGTCTGAGACGTGAAAACACAGAACTTAAGGAAAAAATGGGGTTTGATATCGGGTTAACAGGATCATCATCGGCTATTAATCTGGTGAGAAATACCATTGATAAAGTTGCCCCGAGTGGCAGCAGGGTCTTGATTTCCGGGCCGCCGGGTTCCGGTAAAGAAGTTGTCGCACGATTGATTCATAAGCAGTCCAAACGTGCCAAAGGTGCTTTTGTCGTCATAAACGCGGCCAGTATTTCTGCGGATAATATGGAAAATGAGCTATTTGGCATTGAAGAAGAGGGTGAAATCAAAAAAACCGGCGTGTTTGAACAGGCGCATGGTGGGACTCTCTTCATTGATGAAGTCGCAGATATGCCCCAAAACACGCAAGCTAAAATACTCAGAATACTGACGGATCAGACATTTGAGAGAGTAGGCGGCAATAAAAAAGTTTTGGTCAATGTGCGCGTTATAAGCGCAACGAATAAAGACTTAAGAGAGCAGATTAATAATAATTTTTTCCGGGAAGACTTGTTTCATCGGCTCAGTGTGGTTCCTGTGCATGTTCCGCCGCTCATTCAAAGGCGGGAGGATATTCCGCCCCTCGCCAGCCAGATAATGAACCAGCTTTCCGTTGCAACTGGCATATCCCCTAAAGTGATTGATGCAGACGCGATTGCTGCTCTGCAAGCCCATGATTGGCCCGGCAATGTTAGGCAACTACGTAATGTGGTGGAGCGGTTGCTTATTATGTCTGCAGATAGCCCGACAATTAGTATGGATATGCTGCCTTCAGAAATCATATCAGATGTATCGGCTGTTAGGCCGAGTATGAACAATGATATAATGTCGCTGTCTTTACGGGATGCACGGGAAAAATTTGAGCGTGAATATCTAAAAGTGCAAGTGAGCCGATTTAGCGGTAATATCTCACGTACAGCGGAATATATTGGTATGGAACGCTCTGCGCTTCACCGGAAATTGAAAAATTTGGGATTGGCCAATCATGAAAAAACTAATGAAAAAAAGTCATGAGAAAACAATCCCTAAAAAGGTGTTATAAAAAATGAAAGTGATTATCTGTGGCGCCGGGCAAGTGGGCTTTAATATTGCGCGTCATTTGGCGAGCGAGCAGCATGATGTAACGGTCATTGATCGGTCTCCGGAATTGATTGCTAAAATTCAGAGCTCTTTGGATGTGCAGGCCATTGTCGGATATGCTTCGCACCCGGACTTGCTTGAGCGTGCCGGGGCAAGGGAYGCGGATATGATTATCGCCGTAACCCTGTTTGATGAAGTCAATATGATGGCGTGTCAAGTGGCACATTCATTGTTTGATGTTCCGAAAAAAATCGCGCGGGTTCGGGCGCAAAATTATCTTAAGCCCATGTGGCAGGATCTTTTTAGCCGGGATCATATGCCCATTGATGTTATTATTTCACCTGAGCTAGAGGTTGCAGAGGCCGTGCTGCGGCGACTGGAAGTACCGGGCGCGTTTGATATGGTACCCTTTTGTGATGATTTGGTTCGCGCCGTGGGCGTCAGGCTGCGAGAAGATTGCCCTGTGGTGGATACGCCCCTGCGTCAGTTGACGGAACTTTTTCCGGATTTGAATATTGTCGTAACGAGCATAATCCGAGACGGAAAATTAATTATCCCGTCCAGCGACGATCAGCTTCTTGTTGGGGATAATATTTATTTTGTAGCCGAAAAATGTCATGTGGAACGGGCCTTGAGTGTATTTGGGCGAGATGAGGAAGAGGCCCGAAAAATAGTCATTGTTGGGGGCGGTAATGTGGGGTCATATATTGCGAAGAGATTGATCCATAATGATTCCAAGATTCAAATTAAAATCATTGAGTTCAATAGCGATAGAGCCAATACAATAGCAAAGGATATTCCCAATGCAATTGTGCTTAACGGTGATGCTTTGGATGTCGACATTCAGAAGGAGGCAAATGTTAAGACTGCGGGAACGATTATCTCCGTTACCAATGATGATAAAGTGAATATTTTATCTTCGTTGCTGGCAAAACAAGCTGGATGCAAACGCGCTATTACCTTGATCAATAATCATACTTTTGGCCCATTGACATATTCTGTGGGAATCGATGCCTTTGTTGATCCGCGCCAGACCACGGTATCCAGCATCCTGCAACATATGCGCCGGGGCAGAATAAGGTCGCTGCAAAACCTTGCAGGCGGCGCAGCAGAGGTCTTGGAAGCCATTGCTCTTGAAACATCACCGCTCGTTGGCAGACCCCTGCGGGAAGTAAGATTACCCGCCGGAATCATAATTGGATCTGTTGTGCGTAATAATGAGGTTATCGTTCCCAAAGGGGGAACTATCATAAAGCCCGATGATATTGTGGTGATTTTCACGCGGTTGGAGATGATCAAAAAGGTCGAAGAACTTTTCTCGGTCCGGCTGGAATATTTTTAAGGAATAATATGGTCACTAGAGTGGGCAATATTCTTGGCTATATGTTGATGGTGCTCGGACTTTGTGAGTTTCTGCCAATAATTGTTGCTGWGGCAAGCGGAGAAGAAAGCCTGATAATGCCGTTTTTTATCAGCGGACTAGTCACTTTTTTCATTGGTGGCGCATTATATATATCTTTCAAAAGCTCTCAAGATAGAGCATCTCGTCATGAAGTAATCCTGCTTATGGTCGTGATTTGGTTTGGCTTGCCTCTTTTCGCGTCAATGCCATTTATGATTACAGGGTTTATGACCAAACTTACGGATGCCTATTTTGAAACGGCGTCGGCTCTTACAACAACAGGGTCAAGCCTTGTCATAAATCTGGACTTAATTCCCAATACCATACTTTTTTGGCGGGCCCTATTGCAATGGCTTGGCGGCCTGTTGGTCTTTGTGATGGCCATTGCCATCTTGCCGCTTTCTTCCATAGGGGGTATGGACTTGTTCCGCAGCGTCTTGCCTCATGGGGAGGGGGATGATTTATTGGCCCGAATAAGATACGCTTTTTCGCCGTTATTTAAAACCTATGCGGCCATGACCGTTGCCTGTATTGCGTTGCTGGTTATTTTTGGTATGACGGGTTTTGATTCTATGCTGTTGGCTATGGGTACGCTCTCCAGCGGCGGGTTCACCAGTCAGGGGGAGCAGGGGGTAAATTCAATGACGTGGATGACAGAAATTATTCTCATTCCATTTATGATTATAGCCGCAACCAATTTGACTTTTCACTGGGCTTTTTTGAAAAGGGGACGACGAAAAATCTATCAGCAGGATCCGGAAATTCTCAGTTTCCTATATATACTCATGGGGGCCTTCATGCTGATTTTTCTGGCTATTATATTATCATCTGACATGCCAGACATCGGTTTGCTTAAGAAAGCTGAAATAGCCGCTTTCACGGCTGTATCAAGCATTACCACGACCGGGTTCGTGCCGGATTATGCAGGGTCTATGCCTCTGGCAGTCATTATAGTTTGTATGGTGTTGCTTTTTATTGGTGGGACGACGGGGTCTACGGCGGGTGGATTTAAAATACTTCGGCTTAATCTGATGAAGAAAAATGCGGATAAGGAAGTAAGCCGCCTGACCTATCCGAATGGTATAACGTCCATATCATTCGGYGGCCAAAATGTTTCTCAAGCTACCTTGGTATCAATATGGACATTGTTGTTCATGTTTATTTCAGCCCTTGCCATCATTACCATTCTGTTTTCCACGATGGGGTATGGTCTGCAGACAAGCCTGGGGTTGAGCGCGACCAGTATTTTCAGTGCGGGCGGACTTATTCCTTTAATAAGTCCGGATTTTGTCGGATATCATAGTCTTTCCTATTCTGGTAAATGGTTGGTATCTTTCGCCATGATATTAGGACGTCTAGAAGTTATCGCCTTATTTGTTTTTTTGATGCCGAATTTTTGGAGAAATTAGCTTTTTATAAAATATTTTAATCTACAGGTTTAAAGTATGAATTTCCTATGATAAGGTAACCTCTCTAGTGATTTGTTCTTAATAACAAAAAAGATAAACCATAAACAGAAGAATGGATGATATTTATGTCTGAAAAAAACCATAATTTACAASAATCATTTCTAAACCATATCCGTAAAAACAAAACACCGATAACTGTTTTTCTTGTTAACGGCGTTAAGTTGCAGGGTATTATCACTTGGTTTGATAATTTCTGTATTCTCTTGAGACGAGATTCCAGTGTTCAATTGGTTTATAAACATGCAATTTCTACTATAATGCCTGGTGGCCCGATCTCATTGTTTGATGCCGCAGAAGCTGAAGACCAAGAATAATTTTAAAATGAATAACGGAAATTTATGACAAAACAGGGTGAATCTGACGCGCTTAATTTTCGTAATAAAAAAATTGATATGGATTGGGGGAAATCGCAAAAGGAAAGCGATGTTTCCCCTGATTCCGTTGCTTGTGCAAATATACTGGTTTTGCACCCCTATCTTAAAACAAGACTGTCGGTAAATTCCAAATCCAAGAGCGGCGCAAGATCATCCTTAAGGTCTCCGGAAGCGCGCCTTGAGGAGTCTGTGGACTTGTCTCAGGCACTTGACCTTAATGTTGTGCAGTCCCTATTGATTAAATTATCAAAATTGACGCCGGCAACCTATGTTGGGAAGGGTAAGTTACTGGAGCTTGCGGATATTATTGCTCATGACAAAATCGAACTTGTCATTATGGACTGTGAATTATCGCCGGGCCAACAGCGCAATATAGAAACCCTTCTTAAAATTAAAGTCATTGACCGCACGGGATTAATCCTGGAAATCTTTGGGGAAAGAGCGCAAACAAAGGAAGGCGTTCTTCAGGTTGAGCTTGCCCATCTGACGTATCAAAAAAGCCGTCTGGTGCGGTCATGGACTCATTTGGAAAGGCAGCGCGGCGGTTTTGGCTTCTTGGGCGGGCCCGGGGAATCTCAGATAGAATCCGATCGCCGTATGATCAGCGAACGTATCAGCAAAATTGAATCCCAATTGGAAGAGGTGAGCCGAACCCGTCATCTTCATCGCGCAGGGCGGAAAAAAGCTAATTTTCCTGTCATTGCCATGGTGGGATATACCAATGCAGGAAAGTCTACTTTATTTAATTTTCTGACGGAAGGAAATGTCTTTGCGGCGGATTTATTATTTGCCACACTTGACCCKACCATGCGSGMRRTMAMYYTGSCCAMKGGSMGWRAKRYYATTYTGTCYGATACGGTTGGATTTATTTCYGARYTRCCGACCCAGCTTGTGGCCGCCTTTAAGTCCACATTGGAAGAGGTGGTCGAGGCTGACGTTATTCTGCATATAAGAGATATTTCCCATCCCGATACGGCGGCCCAAAAAGAGGATGTCATGAAAATTTTAAGCTCTCTGGGCCTTGAAGAAGGCCCGGATTGCCTTATTCACGAAGTATGGAATAAGATTGATTTACTGAATGAGCCGCAGCGTGAAATCATTGATAATTTGGCGGCCCTTAAAGAGAATGTGAGCCTTCTCTCCTCTGTCAGCGGGGAAGGCTGCGAGGAATTTCGTTCTGGCTTGAATGACATATTGTCCCAAGGCACAAAAACCCTCAAGATATCCTATGAACATTCACAAGGGGCAGAGGCCGCATGGATGTATAAGCATGGCGAAGTGATCAGCAGGCAGGATACAGACGCCGGAACAATACTTACCGTAAGGCTGGATAAAAGCATTTTGGGACGTATTAACAATGCCCCTGACTTGATCGGYAAGATTMTRSARTCATGAGTRTYSAGAGAATAACAGACYTGATTGTTGATATTGCAAAAACGGAAATTCTTCCCCGTTTCAATAAATTAAAACCAGAAGATATCACAGCAAAATCGCCCGGTGACATGGTCACAATCGCAGATACCGAGACGGAAAAGGCGTTGACCCAAGAATTGAGCCGGCTATATCCGGCGGCTGATATCGCGGGAGAAGAATCTATTGCGAAAAATCCGGACTCTCTGCGGCATATCATCACTTCTGATCAGGCATTTTTAATTGATCCCATTGATGGAACCAATAATTTCATTAAAGGTGACGAGAAATTCGCCGTGATGCTTACGCAGCTTAGGCAAGGTAAGGTGGTCGCCGCGTGGATTTATCTGCCCGYGCTTGATAAAATGGTTGTGGCCGAAGGCGGCGGCGGGGCCTATTTGAATGGTGGGCCAATTAAAATATCAGCAGAGTTACGAGATTCGGCCAAATTAATCGGTGCGGCCCATATCACCCGCTTTCCAGAGAATTTGAAGAAGATAGCCCGCGATAATATGAAGAAAATAGCCAAAAATTCTCCAGCTTTTTGTGCCGGCTATGATTATGTTGCGCTCGTAGAAGGTAAAAAAGATTTTTCTATTTATTATCGAACTTTACCATGGGATCATATGCCGGGCGGGTTTATCTTTGCCGAGGCAGGGGGGTATGTGCGCACGCTGTTTCATAGATCAGCTTACGGCATTAATGACCGCGATACGGGCTTGTTGTCAGCCAATAGTGAGGATGACTGGTTAAAAATAAGAGAATTGATTTTCCCCGGCTGTTTTTAGGGGCCATTTCCTATTAACTGATGATGTGGACGGCCCCCATTACCGGCATCAAGTGGATCTGTCGCGTTCTAGAGCATTTTCATTTTAATTTGCATTATATCCTGCTTTTTCGAAATAGTTCATACATTCTTGCGGCATAATACTGTCGATTATCCTCGCGATTTCTTCCCATAATCCTGCAACGGTTCTTTGTGCGGACTTTCTCAGCATTTCTTTGAGCTTTGAGAAGATCATTTCGATCGGATTGAGGTCTGGAGAATAGGGTGGTAAGTAGAGGAGCTTTGCTCCCGCCGCTTCTATCGCCGTGCGTACCCCGCGCGAGGGTTGGTATCAGGAATTGCTCCACATAAGCCTTGAAGATCAGGCCGTTCATGGAACCATCAAGAACGAGAGGGGCGGTAATTCCGTCGTGGCGCAGACCGGCAAGGAAGGTGGTCGTTTTCCAATGACCATGAGGCACACTAGCCACCAGACGCTCCCCCCGCATTGCCCGGCCACGAGTGCGGGTCATTTTGGTATTGGTACCAGTCTCATCAAGAAAGACCAGCGTCTCTGGTTTCAAACCTTTTTGCATCATGCGCCAGATGGCGCGGTCTTCTACAACATCTTCGCGTTCTTGCTCGGCGGCGTGCGCGGTCTTTTTCCCCTGTGCACAGTAGAAATTTCATAGGGTCCCGATCGCTGCGCTCTGCTTGCGTTCATTAAGCAGACGCTCCTGAACCTCTGTCAATGTCACATCAACCTCATCGTGCTGCCGCCCAGCAGACT
This sequence comes from Alphaproteobacteria bacterium, assembly GCA_002402225.1. Classification (GTDB taxonomy): domain Bacteria; phylum Pseudomonadota; class Alphaproteobacteria; order Sphingomonadales; family Emcibacteraceae; genus Paremcibacter. The sequence goes on along the minus strand of NVVM01000048.1, from coordinate 6,379 downwards.
TACCTATAATGGCGGGGTCGAACGGGGCAACCGGACGTTCCGGGAAGAATTCTATTATGACATGACCTGCTGGCCGACAGCATCGGGGCCATGCGCCATGACCTCACAAAGAGTCTCGACAAATATAACTCATATCGACCCCATAATGCACAGGAAGGACAAACACCAATGGCCTATATTGAAAATACCCCGTCATTGAAAATACCCCGCCCGGGGAAAAGCAAGAGTCTCAAAACACCTGAACTATTACATTTTACCAAACAAGGGTTGACGGGGGTTTTCCTTTCCACTAAAAACGGCAGCGGAGAGGTGGCTGAGTGGTCGAAAGCGCGCCCCTGCTAAGGGTGTATACCTTCACGGGTATCGAGGGTTCGAATCCCTTCCTCTCTACCATATTTTGCTCTAAGTCTTAAGTCAGGCTTAGAGCTTTTTCTTTTTTAAGCCCCCTAAAGTCGTCTTGTTTTCATCTGTCCACAGGGTGCAAGTCCAGCTCACCAGTATCGCTTTATATATTGACAGCGCGGTTTGCTTGTACAATAAAAATATCATATCAATGAATTTTCAAGCTGTTTTTTCTTATGAGATTGGGTGCCATCATTATCGGCGGGGGACATATACTACTTACAAATTCGCCGAAAACCAATATGGCGGTTTCTGTATGGCATATGGCTTTGAAACAAGAGCCAATGAACTTTATGGTTCTGCTTGAAATCACAAAATGGATGGTTATTATGGCGCGGCAAGTGAGAAACCATGGACAAAATGATGCACATCAGTATTGTTAGAAATATTTTATATTTACCTTTAGCCATCTTCTATACCATCTTATCCATTCCCCTCTTTTTTATAAATCTTTGTATTCCAAAGAAAAAATATACAAGGATGCAGTTGTTATCGGCTGAGAATGAGAGGTCATGGCGGCTTGATGAAATGGGGGACTTTATCAGGACGGGTGATAAGGTCTTGGATGTGGGCTGCGGCAACGGTAAGTTTGGCGAATCTATTGCCAAAAAATATGGCGCAGCTGTGTGCGGTGTTGATGTGGTTAATTACGCCAATTCGGACATTCAAATAGACCTATAWGATGGCCATTCCTTACCCTTTGAAAATGATAGTTTTGATGTAATTGTTATGGCGTTTATGCTTCATCATGTAAAACATCAGGATAAAATTTTTWCAGAAGCCATACGTTGTTCCCGCAGAGGGATCATCGTTTATGAAGATACTTATTTCACGCCGTGGCAATGGCTATTCACCATTTGGAATGATTYCTATTCCAATATGGCGGTTGGAACGGTGAAAATTGTCAAGGGTCTGGAGGGCAAAGGCATCTGGAGCATGCCGCTTCCCTTCACTTTCCGGAGCGTAAAGGGCTGGCATGCATATTTTGCCCAAAAATCCTTAAAAATCAATAAAACTATCCTCCGGCACAGTGATGTCAAACCCCATTCCAAAGTGGTTTTCTTGCTTGAAAAATAGCACTCGCACATTCTTAGAGTGCTCTAATATAGTCATTCCGGATTGTCGGGTTGAACTTTCTCTCTGATGATCGGCATCAGGGTTTTTCTCTATGTAGATCAGACAACATTTCCTTGGTTTTTATTCGCCCATATCCCTGCTGATCTGAGAAAGTATTTCTTCGCGGTTATCTTCGGTCAGCAGGGCGGATAAGACTTTCCAGAAACCTTCTACTGAAGTGTCACCGGCCTTTTCAAAGGCCTTTAGCATATGGTCTTTTTGATGTTCCGTGATGTTATCCAAAAGCTTTTGGCCTTGATCCGTTAAGTAGAGCAACCGTTGCCGCCTGTCCTGATCGCCAATATCCTGCCGGATATAGCCCTTTTCGACTAAGGCACTTAAGACCCGCGATAGACTTTGCTTGGTAATATTAAGCAGTTTGAGTAATTCGGCGACTTTTAACCCGGCGTTGCGGCCAACAAAATGCAAAACCCGGTGGTGGGCCCGGCCAAAACCATAGGTATGCAGCACATCATCCGGCCAGCTGATAAAGTCCCGGTAACCAAAATATAACAGCTCCATTCCCTTGAGGAATTTCTGATGATCATCATGTGATTTTACGTCAAAAAATACGTCAGTCATATTGACATATTTAAATTATAATGTTACGGATATCAAGTCTTAAGTGTAATATAATTACTTAGAGGTTCTAAAAAAATGTCATCCACAACATACGACGATCGCGACGGTGTCATCTGGTATAACGGTGAACTAATAAATTGGCGTGATGCCAAGGTTCATATATTGACCCATGCGCTTCATTATGCCAGCAGTGTATTTGAGGGTCAGAAGGCTTACGGCGGCGAGATTTTCAAACTGCGGGAACATTCACAAAGGCTCATTGAATCAGGACGTATGTTAGGGTTTGAAAACCCGTATACGGTAGAGGAAATTGATCAGGCGGCCATTGATGTGGTGAAGGCCAATGGTCTTGTGGATGCTTACGTTCGGCCCGTTGCGTGGCGCGGCTCTGAAATGATGGGCGTCGCGACCAAAGGCTCAAAAATTCATTTTGCCGTCGCCGCATGGGAATGGCCGCCCTATTTCGGGGAAGAGGCGCTTCATAAGGGACTGCGTTTGGAAATGGCTAAATGGCGGCGGCCCGCTCCTGATACGGCGCCGGTTCATGCCAAGGCTGCGGGGCTTTATATGATTGCCWCCCTTTGCAAGGATGCCTCGGCGGCCCATGGTTATGATGATGCGTTGATGCTGGATTACCGGGGGCAAATAGCCGAAGCCACGGGGGCCAATATATTCTTTCTGAAGGACGGGGTGTTGCATACGCCGACGCCGGATTGTTTTCTGGACGGGATTACCCGCCGAACGGTTATCGGACTAGCCAAAAAACGCGGGTTCGATGTGGTTGAGSGGGCGATTATGCCAGATGAAATGGCTGATTTCGAGCAGGCATTCCTGACCGGAACCGCCGCCGAAGTCACGCCGCTGCGTGAAATTGGCCCCTATAATTTTGTGGTTGGGGATGTTTGCAAAACCTTGATGAAAGACTATGCTGACCTTGTGAATCGGCGGTAAGTTCATTCGCTGTTTAAAGAATATTCTGATTTAAGTATGTCGTGCAAATTTTCTTGTTATTTTGAGGATGGAAACTGTTGCGTCCTGCGTTCTTTTGCCTATACTGCGCGGGAAAAATTGGCATATCCTTAAATCACAGTAGCCCAAAAAATACAGCAGGAAATACAGATGGCGGAAAAAATTAAAAAAGTGGTTCTCGCCTATTCAGGCGGCCTTGATACCTCCATTATTCTGAAATGGTTGAAAGATACCTATGATTGTGAGGTCGTGACCTTTACGGCTGATCTTGGTCAGGGGGAAGAACTGGAGCCCGCCCGTAAAAAGGCAGAGATGTTTGGCGTCAAAGAAATTTTCATCGAAGATCTTCGAGAAGAATTTGTGCGCGATTATGTCTTCCCCATGTTTCGGGCCAATGCACTTTATGAAGGGGTTTATCTGCTTGGAACGGCTATTGCGCGTCCCTTGATCGCCAAACGCCAGATTGAAATTGCCCATGCGGTCGGGGCTGATGCGGTCTGTCACGGCGCCACCGGAAAAGGCAATGATCAGGTTCGTTTTGAGCTGGGCTATTATGCCCTTGATCCCGACATTAAAGTGATTGCCCCTTGGCGGGAATGGGATTTGAACAGCCGTAGCAAGTTGATTGATTATGCGGAAAAGCACCAAATCCCCGTAGAAAAAGACAAGCGCGGCGAGGCACCATTTTCTGTGGATGCAAATCTGTTGCATACCTCGAGCGAGGGCAAACTTTTGGAAGACCCGTGGGATGAAAGCCCTGAATATGTCTTTAACCGCACCGTATCACCAGAAGATGCGCCGGATAAACCAACCTATATTGAGGTTGAATTCGAACGCGGTGATGCGGTGGCTATTGACGGCGTTAAAATGTCACCGGCGACGATCCTGACAAAATTAAACGAACTTGGCGGGGCCAATGGTATTGGCCGTCTTGATTTACTTGAAAACCGTTTTGTCGGCATGAAATCACGGGGCATATATGAAACCCCGGGCGGGACTGTTTTGCTTACCGCGCATCGGGCTATTGAAAGTATCACGCTTGATGGCGGCGCTATGCATTTAAAAGATGAACTGATGCCCAAATATGCCGAATTGATTTATAATGGTTTCTGGTTTTCGCCAGAGCGTGAAATGCTTCAGGCCCTGATTGATAAATCGCAGGAGCATGTGAGCGGGTTCGTGCGGCTGAAACTCTATAAAGGCGGCGTGCATCTTGTGGGCCGTAAATCACCTGAAGATTCACTCTATTCTATGGAACATGTAACTTTCGAGGAAGATGAGGTTTACGATCAACGCGATGCAGCGGGCTTTATCAAGCTGAATGCCCTGCGTCTGCGGCTGCTCAATAAGCGCGGTAAAACGCGGATTAACCCAAGTTACGAATAAAAAAAATTTTGTCAGAAATATTTCAGAAATATTAAAGGCGGCTGGAAAATATAGTCCAGCCGCCTTTAATTTTGGATGATAAAAAATATTATGGCTTGCGTCTGCGCATCAAGCCAAGCACCAAAACCCCCAGACCGAGAAGGGCGATAGCGGCAGGCTCAGGAACTCTGGCCGCATTGATCAGGGCTTTTCCGAAGGCGGCGTGCACAGGGGCCGTCGGGTGAAAAGGATCTGCGTAGAAAAAGCTGTTATCCGCGCAAAGTATTGGCGTAATATTGCTGCAAGCCGTTGTAAAGTCTGTGATGCCATCGGCAGCAGCACCGCCGCTTGAAATATAATTTTCAGCAAAGGCAATCGCGTCAAATATGCTCACGCCCGCCATGCCGGAAAGGCCAGCAGACAATAGGCTGTTAAACTCCCCAACCAGAAGGTCGGCAAAACCTACTGCACCAAGGCCACCGCTTTGAACCAATGGTGTATCACCAACATCGGGGGCATTGACAACAAGAAAATTCATGGCACCTGCTGTTTGCAGGTCAAGAATGCTATCCAGAATAGCCGAAACAGCTTCTCCGATCACTGTGAAGGCATCTGGGCCAGCATCAAGGGCGTCACCAATATCATTTCCGCCGATAAAAATCAGATAAAGGGCTCCGGCATCAAGTGTGCCGCCAGTTTGGGCAATGGCCTGCCCGGTTTGCAGGGCAAGAAAAGGGGCGGCTGCTACGGGAAATACGCTCGTTGTTACGTCACGGGCGCGTCCCCCGGCAAAGGCATAATTGTTGGCGAGGCCGTCAGTGGTTGGATTGTCTGGCGAAAAGAAACTGGGCGCGAGAACCAAGCCCATTTGTGCCGCTAGAATTTCAGTGGCCGTCGGCCCGTTGGTAAAACGATCAGGTACGCCAGGACCAAGTAGGCCCTGAAGGTTGCCATTTTCACTAAGGCTATCTCCAAAAACATATAGGTCAGTAAAGGGCGTTGCAAGGGCGTTTTGCTGCGAAAAGGCAAATATGATGAAAATTATACTGCCTCTCATAAGTTTTTTAAAGCCCTGAGTCAGCATTGATTTTGATTTGTTAGACATTTATTCCTCCCTTAGTTAAGGCATGTTATTGAAATTATGCTTCATTGAATTTCTTATATTTCATGCAATTTTTATACCTAAAGGCAACATATGTTATAGATCTTGGGTCTCAGGGGTTTTTAGAGTAAAATTTTAGACAAATCATGTTCAAAACTGTAAAATATCCCGACAGTCTGTCAGGATATTTTACAGTTATTGGTTTTTAAGAGTAAAATGATTTAGGCTAATAGGCATTATAAATTTTGAGCGCAAAAAATAAAAGGAAATGATCGCATGTCCAATCATCATAACATAAATTACGTAGAATTTCCCGCGCAGGATTTGGCGGCGACGAAGGCTTTTTTAAATAAGGTCTTTGGCTGGGAATTTCAGGATTATGGCCCGGAATATGCTGCTTTCACAGGGCAGGGAATAGATGGTGGTTTTTATAAGTCAGATTTAAAGGCCTCATGCTCCCAAGGCTCCGCTCTTGTGGTTTTATATAGCCGTAATCTGGAAGATACATTAGCCGCCGTAAAAGAGGCCGGCGGAATGATTATAGAAGATATTTTTGCCTTCCCCGGCGGGCGGCGGTTTCATTTTACAGAGCCAAGCGGTAATGAATTGGCCGTCTGGTCAGAATAAATCCTCTTGCGCTTTTTTTATTTATAGTGAAAGTTATGTCATGAGTTCAGACTGGAAACCAATTTGGCAAACCATAAAACTGTGGCATGAGGCCGGGCGCAAAATTGCCCTTGCCACCGTTGTCGATACATGGGGATCGTCCCCCCGGCCTACAGGCAGTATGATGATTGTGGATGAGGCGGGCGCCATCGAGGGTTCCGTATCGGGCGGCTGCAT
>NVVM01000047.1 GCA_002402225.1 Alphaproteobacteria bacterium | reverse complement strand
GCATTTCCCGTCGCAGCTTTCSGGCGGSGAACRKCARAGGGTGGCCATTGCCCGCGYCATCGCCAAACGGCCGGAGGTTTTGCTCTGTGATGAGCCAACCGGCGCATTGGACAGCGAGACAGGCATTGTGGTGCTTAAAGCCTTGCAGCGGGTTAATAAGGAGTTTGGCACCACGACGATTATCATCACGCATNATGCGGCCATTGCCGATATGGCTGATCGGGTCATATTTTTTGGTGATGGGCAGGTGATCAATGTGAAGGTGAATGAAAACCCCTGCCCGCCAGAGGAGATCAGCTGGTGACATGCTCATGATCATTGAAGCCCTTAACCGAAAGCTTTTGCGCGATCTATGGAATATCAAGGGGCAAATGCTGGCGATTATCATGGTGATGGCTTGCGGGATTACCACATTCATTATGTCGTTCGGGGTTCTGGATTCTTTGAAATTGAGCCGGGCTGTTTATTATAACCGCTATCAATTTGCTGATGTTTTTGCCCAGTTAAAGCGGGCGCCTGTGGCTATCCGGCAGCAGGTGCTGGATATTCCCGGGGTGTCGGCGGTGGAGGTGCGGGTGGTGTTTGGGGTCACGGTTCAGGTGGACGGCATGACAGAGCCTGCATCCGGCAAACTTATCTCGCTTCCGGATGGCCGAAAACCATTATTGAATAATCTTTATTTACGCAGTGGCCGGATGTTGTTGCCCGATGAAGCCGACGCAATTTTAAGCAGTGAAGCCTTTGCCAATGCCCATGGCTTTACCCTTGGGGACAGGGTCAGTATGGTGATCAATGGCCATAAAAGGTCGCTTGAAATTGTCGGTATCGTGCTGTCGCCGGAATATGTCTATTCTTTGGCACCGGGCGGGATGTTTCCAGATGATAAACGCTTTGGGGTTTTCTGGATGAGCCAGCGGGTATTGGAAGCCGCCGTGGATATGGACGGGGCCTTTAATGACATAGCGGTCAGAATGGATCGGGGCGGCAATGTGGAGAATATCAAGCAAGAACTGGATATTGTCCTGAAACCTTACGGCGGGTTAATCGCCTACGCGCGGAAAAATCAAATGTCCCACTGGTTTGTCCAGAATGAATTGAATCAACTTCGGGTGATGGGCTTTTTTGCCCCGGCAATTTTTCTTGGCGTGGCGGCCTTCCTTATTAATGTGGTTATGACCCGCCAAGTAGCGACCCAGCGCGTGCAGATCGGTATGTTAAAGGCGGTGGGCTATAGCAATCTTGAAATTGCGCGGCATTATCTCAAAATGGTCCTGGTTGTGGTGGTTATGGGCAGTATATTTGGTATCGCCGGCGGCATATGGCTTGGTGCGGGTATGATCAATATATATACCGAATTTTTTCATTTCCCCATATTACAGTTTTCTTTTTCTGTTGAGGTGATGATTTTCGCCGTATTTTTCTGCAGCATTGCTGCGGTGACGGGTACTTTGGTTGCCATTGGTCAGGCCGCGAAATTGCCGCCTGCTGAAGCCATGAGGCCGGCAAACCCCGCCCGGTTCCGCCGAACGTTTCTGGAAAGAATGGGGCTGGAAAAATATTTTTCTCACCTGACCCGTATTGTCATCCGTCATTTGGAACGTCGTCCGGTACGGGCGTTATTTTCCACCTTGGCCATCGGGCTTTCCATGTCGATTCTGATATTTGCCTTCTTTATGGAAGATTCCATAAATTACATGTTGGAGGTTCAGTTTGATATGGCACAAAGGCAGGATATCAGCATTGGATTTGTGGAACCGCGTGCCATTAGCGCCCTGGAAGAAATCCGTCTGATGCCGGGGGTTATGTCTGTTGAACCCCTGCGCAGCGTTGCCGTATTTCTAAAGTCCGGGCATTATTCAAAACGATCCACGATTATGGGGATAAGGCCCAAACCAGACCTGAACCGTATTCTTGACCAGAATTTGAGGGCCGCAGAGGTGCCGGCGCAGGGTCTGGCGCTCTCTTCAAAATTAGCCGAGATTCTTCATGTGAAAAAAGGGGATGTGATTACCGCCGAAATACTGGAAGACCGGCGGCCTGTTTTACAAATAAGGGTCGCAGAAATCGTCGAGGAATTTATCGGTCTCAGCGCTTTTATGGATATGAACCAATTGAACCGCGCCTTGAATGAATCCACCGTGATTACGGGGGCCTCGCTGATGGTTGACCCCTTGTGGAATGGGCCGTTATATCAGAAGATAAAAGAAACACCGGCCATTGCCAGCATGACTATTATGCAAAAAGCGCGGGAAATATTTAAAGACATGATGGGCGAAAATATTCTGAAACTGGTGGCCATGAATATTATCTTTGCCAGCCTGATATCCTTTGGGGTGATTTATAATACGGCGCGGATTGCCTTGTCCGAACGGGGGCGGGAACTGGCCTCGCTCAGGGTTCTGGGGCTGACCAAGGGTGAAGTGGCCTATTTATTATTCGGGGAAATGGCGGTTATTATTCTCATGGCCATTCCGATTGGGCTGTTCACGGGTTATCTTATGGCTTTTGGCTTGGCACAACATATGGACACGGAGCTGTTCCGCATTCCGGTTGTCATTGAAAAATCCACCTATGGCCTGTCGGTGATCATTGTTGTTGTCAGCGCGGCGCTGTCCTTTTACCTTGTATGGCGGCAAGTGGAAAATATTGATCTGGTAACGGCCCAAAAGGGGATTGAATAATGTCTTTGAAAAAAATTAAAATWYTKRYKANMATYWGKYMTCGGTATTCTGCTTTTGGCCCTGCTGGTTTATGCGTTCATTCCCGAAGCCGAAAAAGTTGATTTGCAGGGCGTCAAGCGCGGTGATCTGTTGATAACGCTGGAGGGTGAAGGCAAGACGCGAATCCGGGATATTTATGTGGTTTCCGCCCCCATAGAAGGGCGGGTGATGCGCATTGAAAGTGAGCCGGGTGACAGGGTAATCGCCGGCGAGACGATCATCGCCAATATGACACCTGCGGACCCAAGATTTCTGGATAAGCGTAGCGAAACACAGGCAAGGGCCGATGTGCAGGGGGCTGTAGCCGCCAAGGGCCTTGCCGCCTCAAAAGTGGACCGCGCGCGGGCGGAACTTGAATTTTCCGTTGCGGAATATAACCGCTCAGAAGAGCTGTTTAAGAATGGAAATATTTCTATTGCACGGTTGGAACAGGCGGAGTTGCAACTTAAAATGCGTACAGCCGAGGTGGCCACGGCGCAGGCCGACCTGAAAGTAATGGAAAGCCGGTTGATCGCCGCAGAGGCACGGTTGGTTCAGCCTGGAGAGATGGGGGCCGGAGAAAGAGGCGATGACGACATCAAGGGTCGCTGTGTCGTCTGCGTTCATGCGCCGGTTGATGGTATCATGCTGCGTATTCTTCATAAAAGTGAAGGGGTGGTTCCTATGGGTACGCCCTTGGTGGAAGTGGGTAATCCGCAAGATCTGGAAATCGTCATTGAAATGTTGTCGCGTAATGCGGTCAAGGTTCGTCCCGGAAATATTGCCCTGATTAAAAGATGGGGCGGCACAGAAGATATACGGGCGCAGGTTCGCATTGTGGAGCCTAGTGGCTATACGAAAATCTCTGCTCTTGGTGTTGAAGAGCAGCGGGTGAATGTTATTCTGGATTTTATCGACCCTATTGAAAAATGGCAAATGCTGGGCAATGCCTTTCGGGTTGAGGCGGCGATCATTGTTGATAAGGCCGTGGACGTTCTTTATATCCCCATTAGCGCCCTGTTCCGCGAGAATGAAATATGGGCGACCTTTGTTGTGCGAAAGGGCCGAGCCGAACTTCATCCGGTCACCATAGGCCGGAAAAATGACCGCGATGCTGAGATATTAGGCGGGCTTGAGGCAAGCGATAAAGTGATTATCCATCCGGGCAATAATGTGGCAGACGGGATAAGGGTCGTTGCCCGGGAATGACGGCCCGGACTTTATGAGAATAAGGCAAGTTTTTGCAGTCGCTGSGTGTCGCTGTCATGAATCAGAATGAAATTTTCCATATTCAGCTGGTGATGGTGATATGAGACATCAAATTTTGACGATGGAAAAATCCGATTATCATTCATAAAAAACACCAGATAACCATTATCTTCTGCCCAGTGAAATAATTTCTCTATGGCGCTCTCTGAATGGCTGTTATTTGCTTCGATGAGAAACGCCGGTTTATATTTCTGGATTGTCAGCAATGCCCCGTCCAGCACAGCCTGCTCATGTCCCTCTACATCAATTTTTATAAAACCGACATTGTCTATAAGCAAGTCATCCAGCCGCGCTGTTTGAATGGTAAATTCCTCCCAGCCATTTATCTCTTCAAATTCAAGGGGGTTATCTTCTTCGATAGTAGATCTGCCGTAACAAGGGTTGCCGGATTTATATAAAGGTGTTCTCATCGAAACCTCGCCCGAAGTTCCAGATAAAGCGAGCGGCATAATATCAACCGAAGCTTTCTGAAAAATATTTGACAGGGCGATATTCAAATCTTTAATGGGTTCGAAGGCAATCACTTTTTTTGAATATTGGCTTAGTCGGTAAGTATACATGCCAAATTTCGCGCCCACATCCAGACTTGTCATTTGGTCATGACATAAAATGGGCAAGAGCTGCATTTCGGCCTCTTTATTTACAAAAGTGATTTTACGAATAAAAAAAAGCAGTTTTGGGAATTTTCTGTACAGCACCCTGATAAGCATAAATATAACCCTGATAAATTTTGTATTTCATGACGAAAAAACAAATAATAGTGCGAAATTGAATGATTGTAACAGGAATTTTTATATTCACTCATTTTGCAATATTYTTTCTTTTCAAACAGCTCGTAATTATTTGATGTATTTAATATACATCTTTTTGGCTTTTCCCCCTCTAAATCAAGGGATATAAACAGTTTTTAGGCAAAAAATTGATAAGGATCAAGTCAGAATTATATCAGAGGCATATGTAAAAGAGATGGATAATATTTAAAAAAGAGGAACGATCAGAGGAGCGATCTATGACTATTCTACACATGAATATTAAAAGTATTTTCTTAACTTCAGTAACGGCCCTTTTTATGATGCCAACCTATGCTTATGCCGCTGATGACAGCGCAGCGAGCCTGGCAGAAGCCGTCACCGGCGGCAAAGCTTACTTGAATGTCCGCGCCCGTTACGAGGGGGTTGATCAGGCAAATTTTGTTGAAAATGCCACTGCCMWKMCCRWWYGKAMAYRMYKKKKYTWWRMMAMSGGMTYMWWCWWGRKWKYYTCWSSWRTTWYMSMGATRRWGGACACCCGGAATTTGGCAAATGAAAATTACAATAATACCCTTAATGGCAACATAATTTATCCGGTTATTGCTGATCCAAGCCAGACGGAGGTAAATCAGGCCTATCTGTCCTATTCCTATGAAGACACAAAGGTCAGCGCAGGTCGCCAATCCATTAATCTTGGCACTCAGAGGTTTATCGGTACGGTGGGCTGGCGTCAGGTTGACCAGAATCTGGATGCGGTAACGGCGGTCAATAAAAGTCTGCCGGATACTAAAATATTCTATGCCTATGTGTGGAATGTGAACCGGATTTTTAGTGACAACAGCCCCGTAGGCGACCATTCTTCTGCCACAAACCTGCTTAATATAGAATATAGTGGATTAAAATTCGGTAAGGTGACCACCTATGCCTATCTATTGGATAATAAAGACCTTGCCGGATTTTCAACCAATACTTTCGGTATCCGTTTTGCCGGTAAAACCAAAGTTGCGGACAAAACAAATATCTTATATGAGTTTGAGTATGCCAATCAGACAGATGCCAAAAACAATCCCGGAAATTATTCCGTGAATTATTTCCTTGTATCTGGGGGGGTTGGTTTTGCGGGCGCAACTTTCAAAGTAGCTCTGGAATCTCTGGGCAGTGATAATAATGGCACGGCAAGTTTTAAAACGCCGCTTGCCACATTGCATAAATTCAATGGTTGGGCCGATCAATTTCTGGCAACGCCAGCAGGCGGGCTGGAAGATTTTTATATTAGCGGCGCCTATAAATTTGATGGTGCCATGAAGGGCCTGAAAGCGGCCGTCATCTATCATAAATTCACCTCTCAGTTTGGGAATACGGATTATGGTACAGAGCTTGATATGGTGGTGTCTTATGCCATTAATAAAAATTATAGCGTGGCGGTGAAATATGCAGATTATAATGCGGATACATGGTCTGTTGATACCCGCAAGCTCTGGGTTACGCTTGCCGCAAAATTCTAGATTTTAGTTTGTTTCAGCCTTTTGACTGCTGCCAAAATAATATTTGGCGGCAGTTTTATTTTGTGCCCTTATAATTTATACTCATCCGGCCTATATGTGGGTATGGTCATATAAAATATAAAAGAGGTATCAATGAGATATAATAAGCTGGGACGAACAGACGTCACTATATCAAATATTTGTCTGGGCAGCATGACATGGGGCGAACAGAATTCAGAGCAGGAGGCTTGGGATCAAATGGATTATGCCGCGGGTAAAGGCATAAATTTTATTGATACCGCAGAGCTATATCCTGTGCCGCGCAAAAGAGAAACTTTTGGCCGGACCGAAGAATATATCGGCACTTGGCTGCAAGAGCGCGGCGGGCGGGATAAAATTATCCTTGGCACCAAGGTTGTGGGCCGAAGTGATGCGGACTGGTTCCGCGCCAATGCCTCTATCACGCGGCTTAACCGGCAGCAAATCACCGAGGCCCTGGAACAGAGCCTGAAAAGGCTGAAAACCGATTATGTGGATCTTTATCAGCTTCATTGGCCCGACCGGCCCCTGAATATTTTTTCGGACTCGCGCGGTTATGTCCATAATGATCAGGATGATATCATCCCTTTGTCAGAGACTTTGGCGGTATTGGGTGATCTGGTCAAACAGGGTAAAATTCGCCATATAGGCCTGTCCAATGAAACGGCGTGGGGCACCATGAAATGCCTGCATCATGCAGAACAAAGTGATGTGCCAAGGGTGCAATCCATTCAGAATGCCTATAATCTGATGAACAGATTATTTGAACAGGATTTAGCCGAAGTACCCCTGCGCGAAGAGGCCTCTCTTCTGGCCTATTCGCCCATCGGCGGCGGCGCATTAAGCGGAAAATATCTGAAGGGCGCCTTACCTCAAGGCAGCCGCCATCACTTGTTTCCGGATTTTTCGACCCGATATACAGGATCATCTGCCGTGGCCGCCATTGAAAAATATTCTGCGCTGGCGGCGGATATGGGGGTCACGCTCACCCAGCTGGCGCATAAATTTGTTGATAGCCGGCCTTTTGTGGCCTCCTCTATCATTGGGGCGACGACGATGGCACAATTATCAGAAAATATTGCCGCTTTTGATCTGGACTGGACGGACGAACTGGAACAGGCGGTGAATGATATTCATTTGCAAAACCCCGATCCGGCACCATAATAGGTCAGGGTCAGGATTCATTAAATATGGAGTGAATAAATATGGAAAAAGCAACATTTGCCGCAGGGTGTTTTTGGGGTGTTCAGCTGGATTTTGACAAGCTGGCGGGGGTTGCGTCCACGTCTGTCGGTTATATTGGCGGGCATACAGAGGCACCAACCTATGAAGAAATATGTACCGGAAAAACCAATCATGCTGAGGCCGTAGAGGTTCTTTTTGATCCCGGAAAAATATCTTTTGAACAATTGCTGGATGTTTTCTGGCGCTGCCACAATCCGACAACGCTTAACCAGCAGGGGCCGGATTTTGGCAGCCAATATCGGTCGGCGATATTTTATCATAGCAAAGAACAGAGGCTGGCGGCGGAAAATTCACGGGAAAAATGTGATGCCGCAGGTTTATGGCCGGGTCCCATCGTGACGGAAATAACGCCGGCCAGTCAATTCTGGCAAGCGGAAGACTATCATCAAAAATATCTGGAAAAGAGAAATATCAAGATTTCCTGCCATTAGAGCGCATTGGGCTCATTACTTTGCCCAGTCCAGAATCACTTTGCCCGACTGTCCGCAGCGCATCATGTCAAACCCTTTTTGAAAGTCATCAACGCCGTAGCTATGGGTCAATATGGGGCTGATATCAAGCCCGCCTTCTAAAAGAGCGATCATCTTGTACCATGTTTCAAACATCTTGCGGCCATAGATACCATGAATCTCAAGCCCTTTGAAGATAACCTGATCCCAGTCGATGCCCGTATCATTGGGCATAATGCCCAGCAGGGCAATCTTGCCGCCGTGATTGATGGTGTCCAGCATATCAGCAAAGGCGGCCGGCACGCCGGACATTTCAAGCCCCACGTCAAAGCCTTCGGCCATTTTAAGGTCTTTCATGACATCCTTCAGGGCGATCTGTGATATATTGACCGCCCGTGTGGCGCCCATTTTTTTGGCAATGGCAAGGCGGTAATCATTGACATCGGTGATCACGATATTTCGCGCGCCCACATGGCGGGCAATGGCCGCCGCCATAATGCCAATGGGGCCGGCCCCCGTGATCAGGACATCTTCGCCCACCAGATCAAATTCCAGCACCGTATGGGCGGCATTGCCCAAGGGATCAAGAATAGCGGCCATATCATCACTGATGCCATCCGGCACAGGACAGATATTCACCGCCGGCACCGCGACATATTCAGCGAAACATCCCGGACGGTTAACGCCGATGCCAAGCGTGTTACGGCAGAGATGCCTTTTCCCCGCGCGGCAGTTGCGGCAATGACCGCAGGTTATATGGCCTTCGGCTGAGACCCGCTGGTCGATGGACAGCCCGCGAACTTCTGATCCCATTTCAACGATCTTGCCGGAAAATTCATGACCAACCACCATGGGAACAGGAATGGTTTTCCGGGCCCAGTCATCCCAATTATAAATGTGAATATCCGTGCCGCAAATAGCGGTTTTCATCACCTTGATCAAGACATCATTGGGGCCAATTTCGGGCAGGGGAATATCCTGAAGCCAGATACCCTCTTCGGCTTTTGCTTTGACCAATGCTTTCATTTCGGGCGTTCCTCTAGATGATTATATTCAATTTGCGGCCAATGCGCGTAAAAGCCTCAATGGCTGTATCAAGCTGCGCGCGGCTATGGGCCGCGGATATCTGGGTTCTGATTCGCGCCTGGCCTTCCGGCACCACAGGGAAAGAAAAACCGACGACAAATATACCCTCCCCAAGCAACTGCTCGGCCATATCGGCGGCAAGACGGGCAGACCCAAGCATCACCGGAATGATCGGATGATCCGCGCCAGCAAGAGTAAAGCCGGCCTTGGCCATGGCTTTTCTGAAATAATCACTATTTTCCCGCAATTTCTGACGCGCCGCGTCACTTTCTGCCAGAATATCCAGAACCTTGCAGGTGGTGGCGGCGATCACCGGCGCCAGCGTGTTGGAGAATAAATAAGGCCGTGACCGATTGCGCAGCCAGTCGACGATCTCTTTGGAGGCTGCGGTATAGCCGCCGGATGCCCCGCCGAGTGCCTTGCCCAGAGTGCCGGTTAAAATATCCACCCGATCGCTCAGCCCCCAATGTTCCGGCGTTCCCGCCCCGCTTTTTCCCATAAAGCCGACCGCATGGCTGTCATCCACCATGACAAGGGCGTCATATTTATCGGCAAGATCACAAATGGCCGGCAGATTGGCCAGAATACCGTCCATGGAGAAAACCCCGTCGGTGGCAATCATGCGAAATCTGCAATCCTGCGCCTCCTGCAGACATTTTTCGAGCGCGGCCATATCATTATTGGCATAACGCAGCCGTCTGGGCTTGGACAGGCGCACCCCGTCAATAATGCTGGCGTGATTTAAGGCATCGGAGATAATGGCATCTTCCGGGCCAAGCAGCGTTTCAAAAAGACCCGCATTGGCATCAAAACAACTGGGGTAGAGGATCACATCTTCCTGTTTCAGAAAATCCGTGAGACGGCTTTCCAGCTTTTTGTGAATATCCTGAGTGCCGCAAATAAAGCGCACCGATGACATGCCATAGCCATAGCGATCAAGGGCGGTTTTGGCGGTATCAATCAGGATCTGATCATTGGACAGGCCCAGATAATTATTGGCGCAGAAATTGATATAAGGCTTGTTCCCGCCGCTATCAACGGTTACTTCTGATTGCTGGGGACTGGTGATGATCCGCTCGGCCTTGTAAAGCCCCTGATCTTTCAGCCCCTGAAGCTGCTGTTGTAAAAATTCCGTATATCTATGGCCCATGACCTGTTGTCTTTCAAATCTGCCTTTACATWAATCCACTATATTAAATACACGGTTTAATATAGTGGTCAAATTAAAAATATTTTATTATCTTGGATATTGTTATGTTGATTATTATGGCGTTAGCACAATCATTAAGGCCCGCGCGGTTTTTTTTCCTGTATTTTCAATATAGTGGGGGATATCCGCCTCATATCGGGCGGTATCCCCGGGATGCAACTTAATATCATCTTTGCCATTGCGCACAGACAATGTGCCGTCCAGCAGGGTCAAATGTTCCATGGTACCCTCTGCATGGCCGTTTGATTCGAGCAGCCCGCCCGCCTCCATAACCATATTATACCATTCGGTTTTGGCCACAAGATCAATGGGGCCAAGAATTTTAAGGGCGCATTTGCCGTCGGCGCTCTGGATTTCCGGGGTTTGATGGGCCTTGACATGGGTGATTTTTGAGGGCCGCGCGGCAGAAGCAGACTCATTGTTGAGCAAATCTGAAATGTCAATTTCCAGAGACTGGGTCAGGGTCCAGAGAATGGCCAGCGTGGGATTGGTGCGCCCTCGCTCAATCTGGGACAGCATGGATTTGGATACGCCCGACATTTGGGCCAGCTGCGCCAAAGTCAGATTTTTCTCTGACCGCAGCTGCTTGATTTTCCGGCCAATATCCGGGGGCGAATTGCGGGGCATATCATACTGTTCCATTTAACATATTATTTCCATTATAATGGACTTAAGGTGAAAAAGATAATGGAAAATTGACTTTAGGGGGAGATTGCCTAATATAATTTCAAGAAATAGCAAGAAGATTAGGTCGGGTTATGGAACAGGGATATTTTTAATGACGAAAAGCCGTAAAATTGGCATGGTTGTGGGTCTGCTGTTTCTGGGAATTTCCCTGTTTGTCCCGCCGCCGGAAGGCATGAGTGATCTGGCATGGCGCACATCGGGTATTGCCCTGCTGCTCGCCGCATGGTGGGCGACAGAGGTCTTGCCCATTCCGATCACCTCCCTGTTGCCTTTGTTGTTATTTCCGGCCCTTGGGGTCATGACCATGGCAGAATCCGCCGTCCCTTATGCCCGTCCGACCATATTTTTATTGCTGGGGGGCTTTATCATAGCCACGGCGCTGGCGCGGTGGAATCTGCACCGGCGTCTGGCCCTGAATATTCTGGTACGGGTCGGGGATAATCCCTCGGCGATCATTGGTGGCTTTATGGTAGCCACGGCCATTCTGTCCATGTGGATCAGCAATACGGCCAGTACGATCATGATGATCCCCATTGCGCTGTCTCTGGCCAGTGAAATGGTGAAAGACCAGAGCAAAAAGCATCAGGGGTTTATCCTGTGCCTTGTTCTGGGCATTGCCTATTCCGCAAGCATCGGCGGCCTTGGCACGCCCATTGGCACACCGCCAAATCTTTTTGTGGTTGGCTTCATGCGCGAAACCTATGATATTGAGATCAGCTTCCTCACCTGGATGATGTTTGGTATTCCGACGGTGGTGGTCATGGTGCCAATTGCCTGGTTTGTCCTGACCAGATGGGCTTATCCGTTTAACCTGTCCGATGCGCCGGTTGCCCAAAGCCTTCTTCATGAGGAATTGGAAAGCATGGGGCCGATGTCCACGCCTGAAAAGCGGGTGGCCATGGTGTTTCTTGGCGTGGCGGGCTGCTGGATTTTTCGGGTGCCGGTTCAGGAAAATCTGCAAATTATGTTATGGCTCAATGATGCCATGATCGCCATCGGCGGGGCGACAATATTATTTATGATTCCCTCAGGCTGTAAAACTGAAAAAGCCACCGCCTTGCTGGATTGGGAAAGCGCCAATAAAATTCCCTGGGGCGTCTTGCTTTTGTTTGGCGGGGGCCTAAGTCTGGCGGCGGGGGTTAAGGTCTCCGGCCTTGCCCTTTGGCTGGGCACGGCCCTGTCGGCACTGGGCACCATGCCGCTTATTCTGATGGTTCTATGTTTGGTGGCTCTGGTGATTTTCATGACGGAATTGACCAGCAATACGGCAACGGTGGCCACATTATTGCCGGTGCTTGGCGCCTTGTCCGCCACCACAGGCATAGATCCGATGATGTTGTTTGCGCCGGTTGCCCTGGCGGCCAGCTGCGCCTTTATGCTGCCGGTGGCAACCGCGCCCAATGCGGTGGTCTATTCCAGCGGAAAAGTCACCATACCCCAAATGGCCAATGCCGGTTTTCGCCTGAATCTGGTGGCGATTATCGTCGTGACCTCGCTGTCTTATGGCTTGGTGCCTATTATTTTTGGCTAAGCTTCTGATAAGTTTTTTGTGGACTTTTTTTCGAATCGGCCCATATATGACAGTATGACGATGAAGATGGAAAATACCCCCGATGATTCAGGGTGCGATTCCGGGCGCAAATTTCGCAAGATGCACGGGCTGGGCAATGATTTTGTGATATTTGACGGACGGGCGGAGCCGCTTGATCTGACGGCGGATCAGGCCCGCCATATTGCGGGCCGCAAGCTAGGCATTGGCTGCGACCAGATCATCACCATATTGCCGAGCGCCAAGGCCGATGCCTTCATGCGGATACAGAATGCGGATGGCAGCGAAGTGAATGCCTGCGGCAATGCCGCGCGCTGCGTCGGGGATATTCTTCTGACCGAAGGCGATGCTGAAAAGGTGACTATTGAAACGGGCGCGGGCCTGTTGACGGCCATGCGGGATGGTGATTTGATTGCGGTTGATATGGGAAAGCCAAAGCGCGCGTGGCACGAAATTCCGTTATCCCAAAATATAAATACGAACAATCTGGATTTGACGGTGGGGCCACTGAGCCATCCTGTCGCGGTCAATATGGGCAACCCTCATGTGGTTTTCTTTGTGAATGATGCGAATGCCATTGCGTTGCATGACCTTGGTCCAGAAATCGAAAATTACGAATTAYTTCCCGAGAGGGTGAACGTGAGCAYCGTCGAAGATCGCGGGGGCGGCCATTTGCGTCACCGGGTTTGGGAGCGCGGCGCGGGCATCACATCGGCCTGTGGTTCTGCGGCCTGCGCCGTAATCGTTGCGGCATCGATACGAAATATTGTGRRCCGTCATGCGACCATTGAAATGGACGGYGGCYWGCTTCAKATGRCATGGGATAATRMKGAYCATGTGCAKATGTCCGGCGGCGTGACCTATGTYTATGACGGTCAGRTAAATCTGGATCAAATGTCATGAAATCCGGCTCTGATAATACGGCAGAAGTGGTTACATTTGGCTGCCGGCTCAATACATATGAATCCGAGGTTATGAAAAAACATGCGGCAGAAGCGGGCCTTGAAAATACCGTGATTTTTAACACCTGCGCCGTAACCGCAGAGGCGACACGCCAAGCGCGTCAAGCCATTCGCCGCGCGCGCAAAGAAAGCCCGGATGTCAAAATAATCGTGACGGGCTGCGCTGCCCAGGTCAATCCCGATGAATTTATCGCCATGGCCGAAGTTGATCAGGTCATGGGCAATGAAGAAAAACTTCATGCCGAAAACTATAAGAATTTTGGCCCTGATTTTGGATTAGAGAAGTCGGAAAAGCCGCTGATCAATGATATCATGGCCGTGCGCGAAACGGCCAATCATCTGATTGAGGGTTATGCTGAACGCACCCGCGCTTTCGTTCAAGTTCAGAATGGCTGCGATCATCGCTGCAGCTTTTGCATCATTCCCTATGGCCGGGGCAACAGCCGGTCCGTGCCGGCGGGAGATGTTGTTGCGCAAGTGAAACGATTGGTTGATAATGGCTATAACGAGGTGATTATTACCGGCGTTGACATTACCTCTTATGGCCCTGATCTTCCCGGAAAACCCAGCCTTGGAACGCTTTGTCAGAAGATATTGAAACTCGTTCCGGATTTGAAACGATTGCGTTTAAGCTCGATAGATTCCATTGAGGCCGATGAGGCATTATTTCAAGTCATTACGCAGGAAGAACGAATGATGCCCCATTTGCATCTCAGTCTTCAGTCCGGTGATGATATGATATTGAAGCGCATGAAACGCCGCCATTCACGGCAGGATAGTATCGATTTTTTCAACCGTGTGCGGGCCGCCCGGCCCGATGTGGTGTTTGGCGCAGATATCATCGCGGGCTTTCCCACGGAGACGGAAGAGATGTTTCAAAACAGCCTGAAGCTGGTGACGGAATGTGATCTCACATATCTTCATGTTTTCCCCTATAGTATCCGCGAAGGCACCCCGGCGGCCAGAATGCCGCAGGTGGACAAGCAGATTCGTAAAGAGCGTGCTGCCCGGCTAAGGGCCCTTGGCGACCAACAATTTGATCGTTATATGACCTCACAAATTGGCAAAAGCCTGTCCATTCTTGTGGAAAAACATCTGCCGGAAGATAAGTCGGTCATCGGTCATACAGAATATTTTGCGCCTGCGAAAATAATGGCGCTCTATTCACTGGATAATTTAAAGCCGGGATATATTGCCAAGGCCCGGGTAACAGGTTATGAAAACGGCATTCTTATCACGGAACTTGACCCTTAATGACTGAAGATACGGCAAATAAGAAAAAAGGCTGGTTTAGCCGCTTGAAAGACGGATTAAAACGCAGCAGCGCGGCCCTTGGCGGCGGCATTGGGGATATTTTCGTTAAAAGAAAACTGGATGGGGCCACCCTAGAGGAACTGGAAGATCTTTTGATCATGTCCGACCTTGGAGTGGCTGTCAGCCGGGCTGTATGTGAGACCCTATCAAAAAACCGGTTTGACAAGGAAATAGCGCCCGAAGAAGTGCAGGCGGCTTTGGCCCGCGAGATTGCAGAGATATTACGGCCTGCGGCAATCCCCTTAAATATTGAGGCCGACCATAAACCTTATATTATCCTGATGGTCGGCGTGAATGGGTCAGGTAAAACCACAACCATCGGCAAATTGGCTRAAAAATTCCAGAATGAAGGAAAGTCAGTGATGCTTGGCGCAGGGGATACGTTCCGCGCGGCGGCCATTGAGCAATTACAGGTCTGGGGCGACCGAAACAAAGTGCCTGTTGTCTCCGGCAAGGTTGGATCAGATGCGGCGGGCCTTGCCTATGATGCCATACAGCGGGCGCGGGCGGAAAATATTGATGTCCTGATGATTGACACCGCCGGCAGATTGCAAAATAAAAGCCACCTGATGGCGGAGCTTTCCAAGATCATTCGGGTGATTAAAAAACAGGATGCCGCCGCCCCCCATTCGACCTTGCTTGTGCTGGACGCGACCACGGGGCAAAACGCGGTATTGCAGGCAAAGGTTTTTCAGGAGGCCGCCGATGTTTCGGGCCTGATCATGACCAAGCTTGACGGCACGGCCCGGGGCGGCGTCCTTGTGTCTATTGCCGAAAAATTTGACCTGCCGATTCATGCTATCGGGGTCGGCGAATCCATAGATGATCTGCAATCTTTTGATGCGGATGATTTTTCAAAAATGTTAGTAGGGCTTGAAACATGAGTGACAGTAAAAAACAATTTTTAAAGATTCTTATCGAAGTATTTCCGCTCGTTATGTTTCTCTATACCTATGATGCCAAAAACTGGGAAAGTGTTTATCTTGCGACGGCGGTATTCATGGGGGCCATGCTCGTCTCTATGATCGCGTCGAAACTGGTCTTTAATAAAATTGGCTTGATATTATGGATTTCCGGTTTCTTTGTCGGAGTTCTGGGCGGATTGACCTTATATTTTCGTGACCCGATGTTTATCAAAATGAAACCCACGATTTTCAATAGCCTTTTGGCGATCACCCTGCTCGGGGGAGTCTATTACAAAAAATATTTCCTGAAGAATGTATTCGAAGCAGGCTTTCCCCCGATGCCCGATGAAATATGGAAGAAGCTTTCCTTCCGATTTGGTCTGTTTTATATTTTCAATGCGGTGCTGAATGAAGTTATCCACCGGAATTTTTCTTTTGAAACATGGCTTGAAACCAAAATCTGGATCGGGATGCCTTTGGGTATTCTCTTCATGATGGCGCAAATGCCCATGTTGATGAAATATATGGATGTCGAAGAAAAGCCGTGAATCCTGATCCTAAGCGCAGAGCGCTCTAAACTCTGATATCGATGATCTGACCGGGGCGGGTGTCGATGGGCCTGTTGCTGCTGCCGAGGCTCTCGCGAAGATTAAGGTTCACGTCCTGATTTTGATCGCCAGTATTATTCACAGCAAATTCAGATTTTAATTTTTCAATATTATCAGCTTTCAGGCGATCCTGAAGCTTTTTCAGAGCATCCCGATTGGCGTCTATTCTGACCTGGCGATCGGAAGGCTGCGCGACCTTACTGCTTTGTTCGGCGTTATTATCTTTAAGCTGCCGATCTTGCAGGGCTTGTTGCTGTTGACGCTGATTGGGGTCAATCAATCCGTTCAGGGAAGCCAGTAATTGTGAGTTTGATGTAATATTCATTGTAAGCCCGAGTTTAATTCACAATATTCATTATATCACAAATATAGATGTTATGCCCGGTCATTCTGAGGGAAAGTGGTCACTTTTCTGTGACTAGAAGAAACTTATATCTATTCTACGCCTATTTTAACAGAATTTCCAGTTGTTTTTTTATCTGCGGTTTTAAGGCGTCCGGGGCGAATTTTTCGGCCTGTTCCAAGGACTTAATGGCGTCCGGTTTCTGACCCAGCATCATATAGGCCTTGGCGAGCCGGAACCAGCCGTCTATATTTTCGGGATTATCCTCCATTTTCTGGGCTAAGCGCGCGACCATGCTTTTGATCAGGGCTTCTTGTTCTTCTGGTGACATTTCTGCAATGGCTTTGCGATTCGCCTCGCTCAAAGGGGGAGCAATCGCCGTTGAATTTGCAACAGCGATACCCAGATCATTTTTCGCCTTGTCGATCCAGCGCTGTACAGACCTGCGCCATGGGGCGTCGGGCGCGCTGGCGGCCATCAACGCCTGCCAATTTACCAAGGCCTGATCCACATTGCCGGCCTGATATTCGGCCAAAGCCAGATAATGCCGAACGCCGGGGTTGTCCGGTTGTATTTTTTGGGCGCGATCAAGGGCAAGAAGCGCTGCCGGACTGATCCGCCCATCGCTTAACATAATAAGGCTTTCACTAAACATTAAGGCGGCGTCAATATTGTCGCCGTCCAGTTCAAACCAATGCTGGAATGCCTCTGCCGCTTTGACCCTGTTTTGAAGGTCTGTTTGATATTGGCCGAGGGCGCGCCAGGCATCGATATTTCCGGGGACATCATCGGGATTTYCGACCAAATAGGCTTGTATTTTGGCCACTTCCGCGATCATTTCAGGGGAGGCGCTATTATTTTTTGTTCTTTGCGCTGTGGAATGCGCTTGATCTTTCAGGGCAAAATCCGGCATGCCGGGCATGCCAATGTTCAGATAAAATGCCGCAGAACCTAAAAGAACAAGGGATATTATTATCGTAAGAAGCCTCAATGAAGCTTCATTTCTCTTTGGTTCAATGGTCTCTTTTTCCGAAGAAATTCTTAATAGCCGGCGTTCAATTTCAAGATGTGCGGCGGCAACCTCTGCGGGGCTTAAGACGCCATTATCGAGATCGGATTGAAGCTCTAGAAGCTGAGCTTTATATACGGCGATATTTTTAACATTGTTTTTTACGATATTTTTTGGGACAGCAGAGTCATTCTGGTGCCGGTATAAGGGCACCAGCATCAAGGCAAGCGTCAGGAGGAATATAATGGATAAAGCAAGCCAAATCATCATCCGTTATTATCCTTCATGATCTTTTTAAGGTGATTTTCTTCTGCGGCTGTCAGGGGCCGGGTAACGTCCTGCTCCGGTTTTTGCCGGATGGTGCGAAAGATCAAAAACCCCCCGATTAACAAGAGAGCGATTGGCCCGAGCCAAAGAATAGCCGTGGCAGAATTAAAAGGGGGCTTCAGCAGCACCCAGTCGCCGTAACGAACGGTCATGAATTTAAAAATTTCCGCGTCCGTTTTGCCGGCGCTGATTTGCTCCCTGACAATAGCCCTAAGATCCTGAGCTAATTCTGCGTCGGATTCAACGATGGATTGATTCTGGCAAACAAGGCAGCGTAACTGTTTCATAAGATGCTGCGCTCTGGCTTCCTGCTCGGGGTCTTGAAGCCGGTCTTTATCAACACCAATGGCACCGGCGTTTAAGACAAGCGTCATAAAAAGGATAGGGATTAACAGAAATTTCATGACGCGCCTTCCTGCTGTAAATTCCTGATTATGGGCAGAATACGATCCTCAACCTGTACCTGATGGATGGGGCCAATATGTTGATAGCGGATGATGCCATTCTTGATGATGAATGTTTCCGGCGTACCTGTAACCCCCCAGTCAATGGCGACACGGCCCTTAAGATCCGCACCGATTTTGTCATAGGGGTTGCCGAGGCTTTTGAGAAAACTGAGGCTGTTTTTGGGGCGGTCTTTATAGGCAATACCATGTAATTTCACGCCGTCAAGCTTGCCCAGCAGTTCAAGGGCCGGATGTTCAACCCGGCAAGGTCCGCACCATGAGGCAAAAAAATTGACGATGACAATATTCTCAGGATCAAGCAGATCTTCGGTGCTAAGCCCAATACCGTCCCCCTGCAGCGGCGGCAGGGAAAAATCCGGCACAGGTTTATCGATCAGGGCCGAGGGAATCTCGCTTGGTTTCAGGCTTAAACCGATCRTAAAGGCAATGAGAATACCCGCGAAAACAAACAACGGAAGAAATCTTTTAAGGGGCATGTTTCACCTTTCTGGATGCTTTTTGTCTTTGCGGCGATCCAATGCGGTAGCGGCGATCGCTTAAAGAGATCAATCCGCCCAGCACCACAATGATGGTGCCAATCCAGAACCAGACCTGCATAGGTTTATAATAGGCCCGAATGCCCCAGCGCCCTTGGCCCTGTGATTCCCCGATAACGACGAACAGATCACCTGCCATTGTGGTTTTTACGGCGCCTTCGGTCGTGGTTATGGGGGATGAGACATAGGTTCTGGTCTCAGGATAGGCCATGAAGCTTTCCCCGTTTTCTTCGGCATTCTTAGGCGAAACAGAAATGATGCCGCGCACAGCCGTGTAATTGGGCCCGGCGACAGGTATGACATTTTTTAACGTCAGGCGATAACCGCCAATGGTCATCTCCTCCCCTAAACCCATGACTTTTTGGGCTTCTATTGTCCATGCGGATGTCCCGACGATGCCCAGCAGGCCAACGGCAAAACCAAAATGACCAAGGGTCATCCCCCAGCTTGATCGCGGCTGACGCCTCAGGCGGCTCATGCTGTCCTTGAAAGGGGCCTGAAATAATTTTATTCTACTGGCCAGCTCTTGCAGTGAAGACAGCAGCAGCCAGACACCGATACCAATCCAGATCACAGGCATAATAGCCCCGCCGTMAGYSRMAKMRRWAGNCRYCARMGCGGCCAGCAGGGCGATCCCCGTAACCGCCATCAGGCGTTGACTGATGCCTTTAATGTCGGCCCGTTTCCATTTTAAATGTGGGCCATAAACCATGGTAACCACCAGGGGAATCATCAGCAAACTAAAGACCAGATTAAAGAAGGGCGCGCCAACAGAAGATTTNACCCCGAAAAAAGCATCACTGAGCAGGGGATGCATGGTGCCATAAAGCACCACAGCCGCCGCCACGGACAGAAATAGATTATTGATCATCAGGCCGCTTTCCCGGCTTATGGGGGCAAAGAGCCCGCCGGCCTGCAGCTTATCAGAACGAATGGCAAATAATAAAAAGCTGCCGCCAATAACAAGCGCCAAAAACACCAGAATATATAAGCCGCGCTCAGGATCCGTGGCAAAGGCATGGACAGAGGTGATAATGCCCGACCGGACAATGAAGGTGCCGAGCAAACTGAAGGAAAAGGCAATGATCGCGAGTAATATGGTCCAGCTTTTTAAGGTATCGCGTTTCTCGACCACAATGGCGGAATGCAGCAGGGCCGTCGCCACAAGCCACGGCATGAAGGACGCATTCTCCACCGGATCCCATGCCCAAAAGCCGTCAAAGTTTAATGACTCGTAAGCCCAGAACGAGCCCATGATGATACCTGTGCCCAATATCATACAGGCAAACAATGCATAAGGGATAGCGGCCGGAACCCACTCCTTAAAGCGTTTTTGCCATAATCCGGCAACCGCAAAGGCAAACGGCACTACCAATGATGCAACCCCCAGGAACAGTACCGGCGGGTGGATGATCATCCAGTAATTTTGCAGCGAGGGGTTCATGCCCTTGCCGTCTTTTATAAAATCCAGGTAGTTGGCGCTTTTGAATATCGGGGCATCGGCCATTGCATCGCGCAGCAATA
>NVVM01000046.1 GCA_002402225.1 Alphaproteobacteria bacterium | reverse complement strand
TTCGATGATCAGGGGCGGGGCAAGGCGGATCACATGTCCGTGGGTTTCTTTGCATAAGATTCCCCGTTTCATCAAGGCTTCGCAATAGCTGCGCGCGCCGCCCAATGAGTGATCAAGTTCTATCCCGATAAACAGCCCCTTGCCGCGAATTTCAGAAATCTTGTTGGTTTTAATGTTCTGGAGCTTGTTCATCAGGTAATCCCCCAGAATTTGGGAACGTTCAGCCAGATTTTCCTCTTCGATCACCTTCAAGGCGGCGAGGCCAATAGCGGCCCCGAGAGGGTTTCCGCCAAAGGTGCTGCCGTGAATGCCGGGGGTAAAGACACCCATCACTTCATCAGAGGCAAGAATGGCAGATACGGGATACACGCCGCCGCTTAAGGCTTTACCGACGATCAGAATATCAGGCGCCGCATTTTCTTCATGCTGGAAACAAAATGTTTTACCAGTACGGCCAAGGCCGGTCTGGATTTCATCCAGAACGAATAACATGTTATTCTGCTTGCAGATTTTTCGCGCCTTGGTCAGAAAACCGTCACTTGGTATGATAATGCCGGCTTCCCCCTGAATTGGTTCCATTATAAGCGCAACCGTATTGGGGGTTATGGCCTGCTCCAGCGCGGGCAGATCATCATAGTCAATGAGTTTAAATCCGGGCGTGAAAGGGCCGAAGTTTTTTCTATATTCGGCTTCTGAAGACATGCTGACGGCGGTAATAGTACGGCCATGGAAATTATCGCGTACCACAATGATTTCAGCCTTGTTATTTTCAACGCCCTTGACTTCATATCCCCATTTACGGACAGCCTTGATGGCTGTTTCAACAGCCTCGGCTCCCGTATTCATAGGCAGGGCTTTGTCCATTTTTGCCATTTGACATAGTTTTTCAAGAAACGGCCCCATTCTGTCATTATGAAAGGCGCGGGAGGTCAGGGTAATTTTCTGTGCCTGCTTTACCATTGCCGCAATGATTTTGGGGTGGCAGTGGCCTTGATTGACAGCCGAATAAGCGCTGAGACAATCAAGATATTTATTACCGTCCGTATCCCATACCCATATGCCTTTCCCTTTTTCCAGAACAAGGGGTAACGGGTTATAATTATGAGCGCTTCTGCGATCGGCTTGATCGATTATGTCTGTTTGGTTTGTCATGACTTTATTTTTTCTGATTATGGGAATGGGGTGGGAAGATTTGCCGTCCAAAAAGGCTCGCGGTCAATTCTATGGCAAGCTTTGCCGTACTATTCTGGAAATCCAACGCCGGATTGATTTCCATAAGATCCAAGGATATCATGCGGCCTGAATCATGGATCATTTCCATGCAAAGTTGTGCCTCGCGGTAGGTTAGTCCGCCGGGAATTGTGGTGGCGACGCCCGGGGCAATGGTTGGGTCAAGGCTGTCCACATCAAAGCTGACATKKMYRWARSMKYMTYKYTYMKCSWYRYKWTSMASAMWTYSKKGCRYGRSYYSSCKSMTGCSRAWYTMATCAATGCAGCGCATGTCGTAGGTTACGACACCAGAATCCATAACGAGTTTTTTTTCCTGAATATCGACGGAACGAATGCCCACCTGATAAATATCGCCGGCCTCCACCATAGGTACCTTATGGCCGATGGCGAGTAATTCCGGTGGGCCATAGCCCGCAGCAACAGCAACCGGCATCCCATGGATATTCCCGGACGGGCTGGTATCGCAGGTGTTAAAGTCAGAATGGGCATCAATCCAGATGATGCAAAGCTTTTTCTTCTTTTCAGCGCAAAAACGCGCCACGGCGGCGATAGACCCAATGGACATAGCATGATCACCGCCAAGCATAATCGGCAGGCTGCCTTCGGAGATTTCGTTGAAAATGGCCTCCTGTATATTCTGACACCAGATGACATTCTCCCGCAGGTGACGATAGCCGTTTTTAGCGGCAGATTCAGGATTTTTAGGCCCGAACAGATTGCCCGTATCGGTAACCTTATGACCTAATTTTGTCAGCATGCCAGCTATTCCGGCGACACGAAGCGCCTCCGGCCCCATCGTTGCCCCGCGGTCACCGGCACCCGTGTCACTCGGTACGCCAATCAATGAAATATTTTTCGTCATGAAATAAAAAAACCTATTTTATAGAGATTCGTTGTATTTATGCATAGTTTTGCATGGAAAAAGGAAAATGAAATTTCTATTTTAAAAAAAAGGCCGAATATTATGCGGTGAACTTGATTGTTGTGATATATTGTTTTAAATTATTAAAAAATAATAAGTTAGATGAAAATTTTTTCTAAGGAATAAGGAATAATGACAAAAAAAAAAGCTATTGATAGGATAGACCTGAAGATTCTTTCGGTTTTGCAGGATAATGCGCGTATCACCAACCATGATTTGTCAAGCGAAGTGAATCTGTCCCCCAGTTCCTGCCTTCAGCGGGTTCGGCGGCTTGAGGACGAAGGATATCTGGAATCCTATATGGCGGTGATTAATCTGAATAAGATTTGCCGAACGGTTACGGTTCTGCTGACGGTGAGCCTCCATGATCACACAAATATCAATTTCAAGACATTTGAAAAAGTGATTAATGATTTCCCGGAAATTGTTGAATGTTACACGGTCAGCGGAAATTTTGATTATTTTCTGCGGGTTGTGTGSCCGGATATGGATCGTTATCTGGAACTGAATGATAAATTGATTGAAAGTATGGAGGGTGTTGCCAATATCAGCAGCCATGTGGCCTTGGCCACCACCAAACCCTTCAAGGGTTATGCTCTTGATCAATTGGTGGAATAAGCGGTTCGGATAAGTGGAAACGTGATAAAGCCGCAATCTAGTTAAATAGGGGCCAGTTAAATAGGGGCCAGTTAAATAGGGGCCAGTTAAATAGGGGCCAGTTAAATAGGGGCCAGTTAAATAGGGGCCAGTTAAATAGGGGATAGTGTAAAATATGACAAAAAACCGTCAGGATTCTTTACAGTTTTGAAGGCCCCGTCAGGGGTTATTTTTCTAAGCCATTAGAAATAAATCATTTTTTATTTGGCGCGGAAATTGCATTAATATTAGCATACGCGTTTTTTGAGTTTGTGGTAGGGGCGTAYTTTAAATGAACTTTAAAATTGGAAGGGGATTTCTTAATGAAACTCTTAAAAATATTTTTAACGACTATTGCCTTTATGGCATTTTCTGTATCGGCCTATGCGGTTCCGATGACGGCAACATTGTCTGTTGAAGGCGATGTTGAGTATGACGCGGCTGGTGATGGAACCGGCTCAGCTGTTGATAGCCTATTTGGTGATAATGATTGGACGTGGACGGGATCATTTGATTTTTCCACTTCCATGGCAGGCACAGCGCCTGGCTTTAACGAAGATGTAAATTGGTATCTTTCCGGTGAGGGGGGCTATGACTATGAGGTCTCTAATGGCCAGACTTCTGGTGGCGGTGCGGACGCAGGAAGCTTTGGTCCGGTATCTCTTGGAAATGGCTCTGTAAGCGACCTGTTTAATGGGACGATCACTGGCTACGGCGATATTCTGCCGGCTCTTGCCGGGGCTCTTTCAGGCACACCATCATTGACGGATATTATTACGGCTTTGAATGGTATACTTGACCCCGCCTTTCTCATCCCGGGATTGGTATCAACGTCCATTACGGATAATATTTTCTTTGCCTTGGTTGGCAGTAATACGATAGCTTTTGCTTCGACTCTTGGACTGAGCTATGCTGGCATGCCGGCGACAACCGCTTCTGGCACATTTGGTGGAAGCCTTACACTTATGGCCGTTCCGGAGCCTGGGGCTCTTGGCCTGCTGGCCCTTGGCCTGATTGGTGTTGTCATGGTGCGCAGGAAGCGTTTAGCTGCGTAAACTGTGGTTCTATAGAAAATATCTAAAATTAAAACGGCTGAAGTTTTCTTCAGCCGTTTTTTATTGCCGCGTTATGCGGCCGATAATCCGCCGTCGAAGGCGAGCGCCTGACCAGTGGTGAAGCTGTTTTGATCGCTGCAGAGCCACATCATGCCATGAACAATTTCTTCTGCGCTGCCCAGCCGCCCCATGGGGATGCTATTGGCGATATCCTGTTCGCGCTTTTCCCCTTTATCCCCTTGCAGAATCTGATCCACCATTGGGGTATGGCAAGATGCCGGACATAGGGCATTGATGCGGATATTCTTGCGGGCATATTCCAGCGCCGCCGATTTTGTCAGACCAATGACAGCATGTTTACTGGCGGCATAGGCGGCAAGATAGGGCGCCCCAATCAAGCCCGCAACGGACGCCACATTGACGATAACGCCGCTCCCCTGAACCATCATCTGGTTAAGTTCCTGTTGCATACAGAGGAAAACCCCCTTGACATTGACCGCCATCATCAGGTCAAAATCTTCAAGGCTTATATCGCAAATCCGCACCAGTTCATTGGCAACGCCCGCGTTATTGATGGCAATATCAAGGGCGCCAAAATGATCAATACCGGCTTTGGTCATCGCTGCCACATCATGGGGGTTGCTCACATCACATGAAACGGCAATGGCGCGGTCAGTCTCAAAGGCGAGCTGGCCCATGGTTTCGTCCAGTCCCGCCTGATTAACATCCGACAGCACCAGTTTTGCGCCGGCTTTACCAAATTCAAGGGCAGCTGTTCGGCCAAACCCTGATCCCGCGCCGGTGATTTGTACGACTTTATTGTCAAATCTTATATCCATGGATTTTTCCTTAAATCTTTTGATATTCTATGAGTATCTCGATGGCTTTTTCGGCCAGGGGGCGGGTTAGCTTTCCGACGTCCTGCGCCTTTTTATTGGAGGCATTGCCGTCAAGGCTGCGTTTCATGACCCCTTGAACAATGGCGGCGAGCCGAAAGAAACTAAAAGCCAGATAAAAAGGCCAATGGTCAATATTGTCCAATTCCATGCGAGAGGCATATTCCGCGATATAATCCTCTTCGGTGGGGATGCCCAAATCTGCACGATCAATGCCGCCGAGCCCCCTTATAAGGGAATCGTGAGGCATGCGCCATTGCATGCATTGATAGGCCAGATCTGCCAGGGGATGGCCCAATGTGGAAAGTTCCCAATCGACAACCGCGATGATTTTTGGCTTCGTCGGATGGAAAATAAAATTATCCAGCCTGAAGTCGCCGTGGATAAGGCTTACCTTGCCATCATCTTCTGGAATATTTCTACTGATCCATTTAATCAATTGTTCCATGGGTTCAATATGTTCGGTCTCTGATGCTTTATATTGTTTGGTCCAGCGGCCTATTTGCCGATCAAAATAATTGCCCGGTTTGCCGTAATCGAGCAACCCCAGGGCGGCTATATCCACAGAATGAATGGCGGCTAGAACGCGGTTCATCTCATGATATATGGCGGTGCGGTCATCACGCGCGACATCGGGCAGGGAGGGGTCCCAGAAAATGCGGCCTTCCATAAAATCCATCACATAAAACCAGCTGCCGATGATTTCCTCATCAAGGCACAGGTGACGGGGGCGGGCAATGGGCACATCCGTACCGCAGAGCGCTTTGGTTACCCGATATTCCCGGTCAATGGCATGGGCGGATTTAAGCAATATTCCGGGCGGCTTGCTGCGCAGAACATATGTGCCGGATTGGGCCGTCATTAAAAAAGTCGGATTTGATTGCCCGCCGGCAAATTTCTTCAGGCTCAACGGCCCTTTGAAACCGTCCATGTGCCGTTCCAGATAGGCGTTGAGTTTTTGCTCATCTATCATCATTTTCCATTCCTATTCACTGCTGCGCAGGGGCGGCGTAAGATAAGGCAGGGTGAAGCCCGGCTTTTCCAGAGATTCACCTATTTCCATCCGGGCAATGCTGCGCAAATGAACCTCRTCCGGGCCRTCGGCGWARCGYARSGCMCGGCCSCMGGTCCASATRTCGRCMAGCGGCGTRTCCGGYGAAATACCCATGGCGCCAAAGACCTGCATGGCSCGRTCSGCRATRGTGGTYTGCATWTKSGGGAYGATGGCCTTGATCATGGAKATTTCTTTNCNCGCGCCCNTTNGGCMCCGACCTTGTCAATCATRTCKGCGGTTTTCAGGACGAACAGGCGCGCCTGATCAATTTCCATGCGCGACCTTGCAATCCATTCGCCAACCGCGCCGTGTTGATGCAGGTATTTGCCGAATGCTTTGCGTTCCTGCGCGCGCGCGACCATTAAATCAAGGGCCAGCTCGGATTGCCCGATGGAGCGCATGCAATGATGAATCCTGCCCGGCCCGAGCCGCGCCTGCGCGATCATAAAGCCATCGCCTTCGCCGCTGATAATATTACGGGCAGGCACGCGAACATCTTTGAACAGAATCTCGCAATGTCCCTCGGGTGAATGATGGTTCATGATGGGGATATTTCGCTCTATAGTCACACCATCCGTATCCATGGGCACWATGATCATGCTTTGTTGCCGGTGGCGATCGTCATTCTCAGGATCGGTTTTTCCCATAAGGATCATGACCCTGCAATTGGGGTGCGCGGCATTGGAAATAAACCACTTGCGGCCATTGATGACATAATCATCGCCGTCCCGTCTGATAATGGTCTGGATATTGGTGGCATCGGACGAGCAGACATCCGGTTCTGTCATGGCAAAGGCCGAACGGATTTCACCCGCCAGAAGAGGAGCAAGCCATTGCGCCTTTTGCGCCTCTGTACCGAACATATGAAAGACTTCCATATTGCCGGTATCGGGGGCGCTGCAATTAAAAACCTCTGATGCCCATAGCACACGGCCCATGATTTCAGCCAGCGGGGCATATTCAAGATTGGTCAGCCGTGTGCCGCCCTCATCATCTTTCAGATGGGGCAGGAACAGATTCCACAGTCCTTCCGATTTGGCCAAGGCTTTTAAGTCTTCCATAAAGGATACCGGAAAACGGCCCGCCGATAGTTCATCATGATGCTCACGAATGCGGGGCGTAATATAAGCTTCCATGAATTGCGACAGACGGCGGCACAATTCCTGTGTTTTTGGGCTATGGTCGAAATCCATATTCTTTCCTTTTAACTGAAGGTTATGGCATCCAGGCGATCCTGTCGATCCAGATGCGGAATATTATTAAAACTGGACAGATGCATTCTGTCATGACCCAGATAAATATGGCTGAAACTGCTGTTTTTAATTTGCAGGTTCAAATCAATGATTTTTTGAGCCTTCAGATCAAGGATTTGTCCGAGGGCCATTGATATGGCGCCGCCGGAACTGACCACAAGGCACTTGCCGCTGATGTTTTTCTGAATATGGCTCAAAGCATCCGTCACACGGGTTTTAAAATTTTCCCAGCTTTCCGGCAGGTCACCGGCAAGCCTGTTTTCTGACCATAATTTCAAGGCTTTTTTTAAACGTTGATAGAAAATTCGGCGGTCTTGCTTGGGGGACGCGGCGGCTTCATGGGGATGCTGGGCCATATAAGCCTCATACAGGGCCTTAAAATCATATTCATTGAGGCCTTCCTGACGGATTGGGCTGATGGTATAGGGCTGGGCCATAAGAATGTCTTTGGCCGTTTGGCTGTGCCGCAACTGGGTTCCGGTGAAAATATGATCGAATGTAATATTCCGTAGTGCGAAATAAACCCCGAGATACGCCGATTGCTGATGCCCCAGATCAGAGAGCCTGTCATAATTTTCCGAATTAAAAGACGCCTGTCCATGCCGGACCAAATATATTTCTGCCATTATCTATTTCTGCTGTTGGTATCCTCATTACTGGATACAAGAATACAGGAAGARTTATTATTTGTGAAATTTATTATATATATGATAATATATTCATGAAACTAATAGTTAGGGGCGTTTCCTCATGCGGCTTAATCAGGTTGATCTGAATTTATTCGTTGTCTTTGATGCCATATATACGGAACGTAATTTAACGCGCGCTGCCGAAATACTATGTTTGAGCCAGCCAGCGGTGAGCAACGCCCTTGCCCGCCTTCGCCGGACATTCGATGACCCGCTTTTCATTCGTATGCAAAAAACCATGGTGCCGACCCCCGCCGCAGAAAATATGGTTAGCCGTATACGCAAGGCCTTGCTGTTGAYGAAGAGCAGCTTGCATGATGAGGGCGTTTTCCATGCGKAAAAATCCGACAAGATATTCCGGATCAATATGTCTGACCTGATTGCCGCGATGATCCTGCCGCCCGTGGATGAGATGGCCAGAGCCAAGGCACCGGGGGTTAATCTGGAAAGTTATCATATCCCGAGGCAGGAGCTGGCCAGAGAGCTTGCCATGGGAACGATGGATTTTTCCATAGATGTGCCTTTGTTAAATGATCCACAGCTTTGTCATGCGCCGCTGCTTAAAGAACGCTATGTCTGCATGATGCGTAAAGATCATCCACTGGCGCGCGAGCCGCTTACCATGGAAAATTATCTCAGGCTGAGCCACATTCATGTATCCAGCCGACGAAGCGGGCAGGGCTATGTGGAAAATGCGCTTAATGCCCTTGGCCTGCGCCGTCATGTTCATTTGCGGCTTCAGCATTATATGGTCGCCCCTCTGGTCGTGATGCGGTCTGATCTGGCCCTGACCGCGCCCTTGGCTTTGGTTCGGCAATATGAGGCCCATATTGTGGAACTGCCTTTTGATCTGCCTGATTTGGAATTACATCTTTACTGGCATAAGAGCCGGGATGCTGATCCGGCCAACCTCTGGATGCGCCGTAAAATCATGAATGCGGCTTTAGGGCTTCCCATGGAGAATGAACATTCTATACTGGCGCAATAATAAAATCAGAAAGAAGTCAAAAAATATGTTGGAAAATGAACTGGCGTTACGGATATTTTTTTTCGTTGGCATATTTGCTGCTGTTGCCATTTGGGAGGCATTAAGCCCAAAGAGAGTGCGGCTGATCAGCCGGGGCATCCGCTGGACTCATAACCTGTCTCTGGTGATATTGAGCAGTCTTTCCATGAGGCTTGTCATTCCTTTTACCGCCGTTGGGGTTGCGGTTTTTTCGTATGACAGGCAATTTGGCCTGCTGCACTATCTTGATGTACCCTTTGTCGTGGCGGTCGTTATGTCGTTATTGATGCTGGATTTTCTGATTTATCTGCAACATGTGATTTTTCATCATGTGCCTCTATTTTGGCGGTTGCATAAAATTCACCATATTGATCAGGAAATTGATGTGACGACAGGGGTGCGGTTTCATCCTGTTGAAATGATCCTCTCAGCCCTGATTAAATGCGCGGCTGTATTGTTGCTGGGGGTGCCCATATTGGCTGTGGTTATATTTGAAATTCTGCTGAATGCGACGGCCATGTTTAATCATGGCAATATCAATTTGCCAAAATCTGTTGACCGGCTGCTCAGGCTGTTCGTTGTGACGCCGGATATGCATCGGGTACATCATTCGGTAATCCCAAGTGAAACCAACAGTAATTTTGGTTTTAACCTGCCCTGGTGGGACAGGATTTTCAGGACATATAAAGCCCAGCCCGCCGCAGGGCATGACGGGATGAAAATTGGGTTGCAGGATTATCAGGACATCACAAAGACTGATTTATGGTCACTGATAACCATACCCTTCATATGGGGCAGTGATAAAACCCCTCCGGACAGAAATTCTTCTGTTGTCAAATAATATGGTGCTGTCAGATATGGCAGTATATTCACTAATTATACTTGTGCCTCTTGAATATTTTATGAGTGGTAGTATTTATATTCTAGATTTACAAAAAAAATATGTTAAATAAAGATATAACGACAGGAGTCAGCGACTGTGAGAAACCCTAAAATAATAATTATATTGCTTTTGATTGTTGTCGTTATCGTTGGCTGGTACCTGACCAGAAAACGCCCGCTTTTGGTCGAGGTTGCCACTATTGAGCAGCAGGTTCCGGTCAAGGTATTTGGCCTTGGCACAGTTGAGGCGCGCATCGCCTCGAAAATCGGCTTTACCGTCAGCAACGCCATCACGGAATTGACTGTTGATGCGGGGGACCGTGTGTATCAGGGGGATATCCTCGCCCGCCTGAACAACACCGAACAGAAAGCCCGCCTTATCCGGGCCGAGGCCGGTGTGTTGTCCGCCGAGGCGGCAATAAAGGGCGCGAAATCATCCATTAATAATGCCAAGGCCGTTGTGGCGAAACGAGCCAGCACCAACAAACGTCAGCGGGCCTTATATTTAAAGGGAACGATTTCCGAGGAAACAGCAGAGCAATATAAGCTGGAACTGGATATTGCAAAGACCGACCTTGAGATTGCCAGAAGCAATCTTCTGGCGGCAGAGGCCGCATTGGATAATGCCCGCGCGCAACTGGAACTGGAGAAGGTTACCTTTGAACAACATACCCTGAAAGCCCCCTATGATGCGGTTATTGTTGCCCGGCACAAGGAGCTGGGTTCGGTGGTCAAGGCAGGGGAAGCCCTGTTCACCCTTGTTGATCCCGATACGGTCTGGGTTCTTGGCCATATCAGTGAAAGCCGCTCTGGATTGGTCTCCCTTGGTCAGCCCGTTGAAATCCGGCTTCGCTCGCGGCCCCATGACCTGTACAGGGGGACGGTTCAACGCATAGATATTGAAAGTGACAGGGTGACGGAGGAACGTCAGGTTTATGCCTCATGCGAGAAATGTCTGGAAAATTTTAACCTGGGGGAACAGGCAGAAATCTACGTCCAGACGGCAATTCTGGACAAAGCCCTGCTGGTTCCTGAAAATGCCGTTGATAATTTTGATGAACGCCAGATGAGGGGGACGGTATGGGTGCTTCTTGACGGCAAGCTCAAACGGCAGAATGTCATTTTCGGCCATCGCACACTTGACGCAAGGTTAAGCATTATTGAAGGCCTGCCGGAAAAGGCAAGGGTACTGACGCGGCTACCAAAACTGTTGAAAGAAGGCCGTCAGGCCAAGGTAAAGACAGAGAAAAGCTCATGAATCTGGCTTATCGCGATGTACGTCATAATTTCGGGCGTTTTATGGTCACCTGTCTCGGGCTTTCTCTGCTGCTGGGGGTGGTTCTTGCCATGATCGGGATCTACCGCGGCCTCATTGCTGATGCGCTTGATCTGGTGGATACCATTGATGCGGATATATGGGTGGTTGAAAAAGGCACGCGCGGCCCGTTTGCGGAAAGTTCGCGTATTCCCCGTGATACCCGCGAATCCGTTGCCCGGATTTTTGGTGTGAAGTCGGTTGGCGCGGTGACCTTTCAGTCCATAGAAACCGAAAGCGATGGCAAGAAGCTTCGGCTTTATGTCATTGGTTACGAGCCGGGACAGCTGGGCGGTCCGAAATATATCACAGAGGGCAGGGGCTTGACCGGACGCAATTTCGAAGCTGTTGTTGACAGCCGGACAGGGCTGGATATTGGCGACCATATTCAACTGGGCCGTAATGGTTTTACCATTGTGGGGACAACGGTGAATGCGGTGTCCTCCGGTGGGGAACCGGCAATTTATCTTTCGTTGGATGATGCCCAGAAATTACAATTTGACCTGTCACCATCCGCCACAAGGCGGGAAAGGGCGCGGGGGGCGGTGGTTGTGAATTCCACTGACACGGTCAGTGCCGTGRWKRMYRRMRSMYMSSSYRRYGSCKCCAMYSASAAYRKWRKYRAWMCCRYYSMMCKYYRGRWMYAKWKWGMSRCCMWRAMGGMGSASYWSCAGGGCCTCATCCTCACCCAGTCCGTTGTTGAAAAGGCCCGCAAG
This sequence comes from Alphaproteobacteria bacterium, assembly GCA_002402225.1. Lineage (GTDB taxonomy): Bacteria > Pseudomonadota > Alphaproteobacteria > Sphingomonadales > Emcibacteraceae > Paremcibacter. Next base: position 9,321 of record NVVM01000046.1, on the reverse strand, counting down.
CAGATCGGTATGTTTACGGCGATTCTGATTCTTGTGTCGGCGGTCATTATTGCGCTTATCATCCATACCATGACCATGGATAAAATTCGTGAAATAGCCACGCTCAAGCTGATTGGGGCCCCCGACAGGGTGATCATCGGGCTGATTGTCCAGCAGGCTCTGGCCATGGGCCTGATCGGTTTTGCCATGGGCGGTTTGCTCATATTCAATATTCAGGACTTCTTCCCCAAGCGGCTTGTTCYACAGCCGATGGATGGCCTCAGTCTGGCCGGTGTGGTTGTGGTTATCTGCCTCCKGTCCAGCATTTATGGTGTTTACACCGCATTAAAGGTCGATCCGGCCAAGGCATTGGCGGGCTAAGTGATGACAGAGAATAAAAAACCCCTGATTTCCATCAAAAATCTTTCCAAGCATTTTGGCGAGGGCGAAACCCGGGTCGATGCCCTGCGTGATATCAGCCTCGATATTTTTCCCGAACAGGTGGTTGGCCTGCTGGGGCCAAGCGGGTCGGGCAAGAGCACATTGCTTAATGTTATTGGCTGTATTCTGGAACCAACCTGTGGCCAGATAGAATTGGACGGGGAACTGGTTTACAACGACCGCTGGCTGCGATCTGACCTGAGGGGGCTGCGTCTGGAGAAAGTCGGTTTTATCTTTCAGGCTCATAATCTTATGCCTTTTCTGTCGAGTATGGACAATGTGGCCGTGGTGCTGGATCTGGCCGGATATAGCGCTTCTGCGGCCCGCACACGGGCGGGAGAACTGCTTGAATATCTGGAGGTGGGCAACCGTGTGGAAGCCTTCCCCGGCAGCCTGTCCGGCGGCGAGGCACARAGGGTGGCCATCGCAAGGGCGCTGGCAAACAAGCCCCGTATCGTGCTCGCGGATGAGCCGACGGCGGCCCTTGATTCAGACCGTGCGGGCATTGTCATGGATCTGCTGCGCAAAGTGGCTATTGACCAACAGGCGGCAGTTATCGTAGTAACTCATGACGAGAAGATATATGATCGCTTTGATCAGATTTTCCATTTACGGGACGGGGTATTGTCTCAGACCTGAAATCCAAGGATAAAAATAATATGCCTGCACAATATCTTGAGGCTGAACAGACCAAAGCGCTTTATGAAAATTCTCCGGCCTTTGTCACCCATCTGGAATGTTCAATGGAGGGCGATCGCTATGAAGCGGGGCGGCCTCATGGGTTATCTCTGGCGGGAAAGCCCTTGCTTGTCCGCTATGACCTGGCCAAAATTGCCAAAGCGGTCACCAGACAGGAAATTGAAGGCCGGGCAGGGGGATTCTGGAAATACCGCGAATTCCTGCCGGTACAAAAAGCAGAAAATATCGTCAGTCTGGGCGAAGTCATGACCCCGCTTGTGCCTTTAAAGCATTCTGTTCCAAAGGGCGCAGAGGTTATCGTCAAGGATGAGGGACGTTTGCCAACCGGATCGTTTAAGGCGCGGGGATTGGCCCTTGCCGTGGCCATGGCAAAGGAATTTGGCCAATCGCATCTGGCCATGCCCACCAACGGCAATGCGGGCGCGGCCTTGGCCGCCTATGCCAGCTATGCCGGCCTTAAAACCACTGTTTTTTGTCCGGATGATACGCCGGAAATAAATATCCGCGAAATCGCTCTTCAGGGCGCGGAAGTTTTTAAAGTCAACGGGCTGATCAATGATTGCGGCAAGATCGTTCTGGACGGCAAGGAACCTATGGGTTGGAGCGATATTTCGACCTTAAAAGAGCCTTACCGTATCGAAGGTAAAAAAACCATGGGGCTGGAGCTTGCCGAGCAATATGGCTGGGACGTGCCGGATGTGATTTTTTATCCTACGGGCGGGGGGACGGGCCTGATCGGTATGTGGAAAGCTTTTCAGGAATTGGAAGCCATCGGCTGGATCGGGGCCAAGCGTCCCCGTATGGTGGCGGTTCAGTCCACGGGCTGCGCCCCGATTGTAAAGGCCTGGGAGGACGGCGCGGAGCATGCACCCTTATGGGAAAATGCCTATACCGGGGCTTCTGGCATTCGGGTGCCGGCGGCGGTTGGTGATTTTCTGATATTGCGGGCTGTGCGGGAAAGCGGCGGTTTTGCCATCGCGGTRACGGATGAGCAKATTTTTAAAGCCCGGGATGACGTTGCCTTGAAAGACGGTTTCTTGCTCTGCCCCGAAGGGGCGGCGACCTTTGCCGCATGGCAAGAGGCTTTAAAGACGGGGCAAGTGCGTAAAGAGGAGCGGGTTTTGTTATTTAATTGTGCCACCGGCCTTAAATACCCCATGCCAGAGAGCGATAACTGGCTTGATTGCCGCCAGCCGATAAATTATGACCAATTCACGTAAGTTTAGCCATGAACAAGCGTAAAGATTTCAGTAAATATGATTATCTGGATTCCATTGAGGGATTTCAGCCTTTTGACAAGGATTATAAAGACCCCTTATGGCGCCGCGCCCGGGCTTTAATCCCCGGCATTATGGTTTGCGCTGTTGTGGCTTTTGCCGCCAAATTTATTGCGTTATATTATACGGTGCCGGTCATGTTGCTGTGTCTGCTTCTGGGTATGGTTTTTCACTTTATGTCTCAGGAAAGCCCCACCAGAAAGGGCGTGCAATTCACCTCTCAGACCATATTGAGGCTTGGTGTGGCGCTCATTGGTGCGCGCATCATGCTGGCCGACTTTACCGCCCTTGGGTGGCAGGTTCTGCTGTTGGTGATTTTGGCCACGGGCGGGATTATCCTGCTGGGCGTCCTATGGGCGCGGGTTTTAAAAATGGATAGGGAACAAGGTCTGCTCATCGGGGGGGCAACGGCCATATGCGGGGCCTCTGCGGCGCTGGCCCTTTCCACGGTTATGCCAAAATCAAAAACTCTGGAACATAACACGTTGATTGCGGTGGTCGGTGTGACGGCCATGGGCACGTTATCGATGATCATATATCCTGTTGTTGTGGGCTTTCTGGGCATCGGGGATCATGATGCGGGCCTGTTGATCGGCGGCACTATTCATGATGTCTCCCAAGTGGTTGGCGCGGGCTATAGCATATCTGAGGAGGCGGGTGATACGTCAATATTGGTCAAGCTCATGCGGGTTTTCATGCTGGTGCCGATCTTGTTGATTTTTGCCTTTAGCTTTCGTAATAATAAAGAGAAAACATCTTCGGGCCGATTTATTTTCCCTTATTTTCTGATTGGCTTCACGGCCCTTGTTCTGTTGAATTCGCTGCATTTAATCCCAGAGAAACTATCAGATATACTTCAAGATAGCAGCAAGTTGATGTTGATCATGGCCATCACGGCGGTGGGCATGAAAACATCGATGCGAGCCATGTTTTCCTTGGGATGGAAACCGATTTTTTTAATCTTGATTCAGACGTTGACGCTTTTTTTACTGTATTTTACGGTTATCTCACTCGACATTATTTAGATGATTTTTGTGACTTTTTCGCAAGTTTGCGGATTAAATTTTCCGGTACGCCGGGACGGCTCCAGGGGCAGACGGCAAGGCAGATTGCGCAGCCCATATTTTCATTGARMRRAKRYAAMSMTTTAYCWRRRYSYRCAWWMMAWKTWTGCGCGCCCCGAACCAGTTGTTTGGCAGGAGCAAGGGCGTCTGTCGGGCAGCCATTTTCACAGGCCCGGCAATTGATGCAAAAATCATCAACACCAAAGGCATCAGGGCGGTCAATTTCCATGGGCATATCCGTGACGACACAGGCCAAACGCAATGTTGACCCATAGTCCCGGTTGATGACAGAGCCATGTTTGCCCAATTCCCCAAAGCCGCATTCCAGAGCCGGTGGAATGAGCAGCATGGGCACATTGCCCGACCCGCCGTAAGGCAGTGCCGCCCAACCTTGCTGATGGATCCATGTGGCAATGGCTTTTGACACTCTATGTCCCCGGTCATATTGCCGGATTACCTCAACGGCGGCGGGGATTTCAGGGGCCGTCTTGAGCTCTTCAAAATCCATGGCGACAGCAACCATGATAACGGTTTTATGGGGCACATCATAAGTTTCGATGACCCATTCAGGCCGCATTCTGGCGATGCCGATAATATTTGCTCCATTTTCGAGGCCAACGTCTTTAACCTGCCGCGCCCATTCTTCTGGTGACTTATTAGTTTTATTTTGGGCAACAGGCGGAATTTTTACGGCCAATGTTTTGGTCCTATCCCGCTGCGCGGCATTCATGCGTTCATCATCAGGAATTTGACTGTAGAACCATTCCATCAGCGGCCCAAATGGCGTTAATTCAGGTGTTTGCCAATAAATGGGTGAGGGCCTTCGTGTTTCCTCCTCGCCTAAACCATTGATGACATTACCGGAGATATCCGGCATTAAGGCCATCTGTTCCGGATTTGGGATAAACTCAGGTTTTAACTTTCTGGTCATGCTATGTTCCCTGTCTCTGATCTAATCCTTGGGGCCGAAAAGGGAGTTAGAGGTCAGATAATAAGCGACGCCAATGAAACCTGCCCCCCCAATGATATTGCCCACCGATACCCAGGCCAGATTATAAACCCCGCCCATTAGCGTTACGCTATCGGGATGGTTGCCGAGCATCGAAATGGTGAAAACCGTCATATTGGCGATGCCATGTTCAAAACCTGCAGCGACAAAGGCAAACAGGCACCAGAATATCAGGATGCATTTCGCCGTATCATTTTCGGTTTTCGCAGACATCCATATGGCAAGGCAGATAAGCCAGTTACAAATGATTGACCGGGCGAGCAACTGAATAATACCGCTGTTCATTTTGTCGCTTGCTGTAATATGAATAAGGCTAGAGGGATCATCAAGCCAGCCATCGCCCCCGCCAGCGACAAATAATATCGAAAGTAACAATGCGCCAAACAGATTGCCGTACCAGCAAATGATCCAGTCTTTGATCACGGCAAGCGCACTGACTTTTTTATAGAAAAACCCAAAAGTCATATACATGGTGTGACCAGAGAAAAGCTCGGCTCCGGCAAAGATGACCAAGGTTAAGGTAATACCAAAAAAACTGCCCATGATCAATTTTCGCGAGGAGGGGTCGGCCTCATTGCCAAGGGTAATGATCAGGATAAGTCCGATGCCTACATAGGCTCCAGCCATAATCGTGGAAATGAAAAATCCCAATGGATTTCGCCTGAAATATTCTATCTTATCGACAGCAATTTCTGAAAATTGTCTGGTTATATCTTTATGCACCTGATATTTCCTCGCGAGTTTGATACAGGGTAGCGTAACCTTACAAGGCGGATCGCGTCAATAGGAGATTAGGCATTGTAATAGTTCAGGTGTTTTGAGACTCTTGCTTTTCCCCGGACGGGGTATTTTCAATATAGGCCATTGGTGTTTGTCCTTCCAGTGCATTATGGCACACATGATGCCGGATGGGGACCGTCCATACCATTACCTCTTTACCGACCTCGTAGACAACCATAACAAGCGGAAAAACACCGGAAATGTAAAAATTCAATTAGATAACAATATACTATTTTTATGAGTTACTCTGACTGGAACCGAATTTAAGTTACTTATGCCTATGATATTTCCGGACGGCGGGTGAGTATTACCCGCGGTAATGGGACTGTCAGCAACGCCTGAAAAGGCCTTTGAGATTGATCCCGTCCTGATCATTCATCATCAAAAAGAATGCCGGAAAGGGCCGTTAAAAATCATCGGCCACTATCACAGCCATCCAAACGGACAGGCAGAACCATCAATCCATGATCATGCCCAAAATTATGACGAGGCCCTGATCTGGGTGATCGTCAGCGTCACAAAAAAGGGCGTACAAGAAACGAACGCCTTTGCCACCGATGACGGCCAGTTGGCGCATATGGTGATTCCTGTGACATGATGATATCGTCACCAAGGAAAGCAGTCAAAATAAATTGTATCTGCCGCTCCTGATAAATTGGGTCAGCCGCCCGGCATTATATGGTGTATTTCGAATGCGCCGCTCTGATAATAATATATCCAATAATAGCTGGTGCAGATCGCCGCCAGTACAGCCGTTACGATCATGATCCAGGCTGTCACTTTTAACAACCTGCTGTCTTCTTTTCCTGCCCGGTGAAACAAGACAAGTCCCGCCGCCAGCAGGGCCACTTCCAATATGAACGCTATATCGCCTAAAAAAACCATTTACGCCTCCTTACAAGTGAAAAACTCAGATGCCAGAATGGCAACTGTCCATACGACTGCTACGAAAAAAAAGGTACCAACCCTCATAAAAAATTATCTTATTCCAGCGACAGTCTTTGAGCCGTTGTGATTATATTTTTTATGCTTTAAATATTATAGGTTAAAGGGTATTGATATTTGAGCTATCTACAGAAAAAAAGGGCTTATTCTACAGAATCAGGCCATTGAATTGGCCAATAAACATTCCCGTGTGAAGAGAACCCATAAGCTCTCAGGCATTCCTCTTCGGCTCATTCGGATCAAACACCCCGGCGGAAAATTCTGATTTTTTTATTGTGAGGGATAACAAAGCTTTATCCGTATCAGTAGTAAATATAAAAATGATGAGATGCGTGAAATATAAACAGGGGAAAAAATATGAAATATGACCATGACCATGAGCATTATCACAGACCAGAAGAGCATGAGCCTAACGTTAGTTTTTGGAAAACCCCCGGCGGGATCACTCTGATTTTCTTTCTTGTTATTGGTGGATATTTTCTTGTCCGCGAGCATTCGGCACATATAGGCAGCAATTGGATTTGGCTGGTTCTGCTGGCTTGTATTATCATGCATATATTCATGCATGGTGGGCATAATAATAAAGATGAGGGGAAATAATTATGCACGGCTCTGAATCTGCTTATGGTTTATGGACGTTAGTAATCCTTAACTCCGCTATTTTTATTATCTTTGCGTTTAGCTTCTTCAAACCACAGACCAAGCGTGACTGGCGCTCGTTTAGCGCGTTCTCGGCTTTTATCGTGGCGCTGTTTGTGGAGATGTATGGTTTTCCGCTGACCATCTATTTATTTTCCGGATGGCTGACAGCCAACTACCCTGAAGTGGATTTTTTCTCGCACGAGAACGGACATTTGTTACATACGTTTTTCGGATTTGAGGGAAATCCCCATTTTGATCCACTGCATATCGCCAGCTATGTTTTTCTTGGGCTGGGTTTCATCGTGCTGTCCAACGCATGGGGCGTTTTATATAAGGCGCAAAAAGCAGGTAAGCTTGCAGTAACCGGACTGTATGCTAAGGTACGGCATCCGCAATATATTGGTTTTGTCGCCATTATGTTTGGCTTCTTATTGCAATGGCCGACCATTATTACCGTTATCATGTTCCCTATTTTGGTGGTAATGTATTGGCGGCTGGCCAAAAAAGAAGAAGCGGATTCCAAAGAACGATTCGGCAAAGCGTGGGATGATTATAAGGCGCATGTCCCAGCCTTTATACCTAAATGGAGCGGCTTATTTTAATATAAATCAAGGTGGTTGCTGTTGCAGCAAATATTGAAACAGAGGTAATTATGGARGATCATTCAAAGCACGATAAATCGACAGGTTATTCGAAAAACAGTCTGACACTGATTGGCGCAGTATCCATGGGAACCGGTGTGATGATCGGTGCCGGAATATTGGCCCTGACCGGACAGATTGCCGAGCTTGCCGGTTCGTTATTTCCGCTGGCATTTTTTGCCGCAGCGATCGTGACGGGTTTTAGTGCGTATTCCTACGTTAAGTTATCCAATGCCTACCCTTCTGCGGGCGGCATTGCGATGTTCTTACAAAAAGCCTATGGGCCCGGAGTGATGACTGCTGCGGGGGCTTTGTTAATGTATTTTTCCATGGTTATTAACCAGAGTCTTGTTGCCAAAACATTTGGCACATATAGCGTACAGTTATTTGATGTTGCTTCCGATAGCTGGATCATACCGGCCCTGGCGGTTGGGTTGCTGGTGTTTGCCTTTCTGTTGAATGTATCCGGAAATCGGGCGATTGGCTTATTTTCTCTGATAATGGCCTTCATTAAAATTGGCGGTATTCTGCTGTTTGCCGCAGGTGGATTATGGATTGCTGATTTCTCTTTTGAGAGCAGTCAGACAGCTGTGACAGATACAACAGCAACAGGATTTATCGCCGCCATGGCGCTGGCGATTTTGGCCTATAAGGGCTTTACCACTATCACCAATAGCGGCTCGGAAATTGTTGACCCACATCGCAATGTCGGACGGGCTATCATTATTTCGATAGCCATTTGTGTGGTGATTTACATTCTGGTCGCTCTGGCGGTAGCGGGTAATCTCAGTCTGCCCGAAATTATCGCGGCAAAAGATTTTGCATTGGCAGAGGCCGCCCGTCCTGCCCTTGGTGATTATGGATTATGGTTCACTGTTGGATTGGCAGTTGTTGCAACGACTTCTGGCGTTATCGCCAGTATATTTGCGGTATCGCGCATGCTCGCTATGCTGACCGATATGAAACTGGTACCGCATAGTCACTTTGGTATGAAGGGCAGTATTCAAAAACATGCACTGGTTTACACGGTTGCCATCGCCATTTTCCTGACCCTGTTTTTTGATTTGAGCCGTATCGCATCGCTCGGCGCTATTTTCTATTTACTGATGGATATCGCCGTGCATTGGGGCGTGCTCCGCTATCTTCGCAAGGAAATTAATGCCAGTCCCTTTGTTCTGATTATGGCAATAGTTTTTGATGTGGTGGTGCTGGGCGCATTCTTGATGGTAAAGGCACAGACTGACATGACGGTAATTTATGCCGCATTTATCGGCATAACTCTCGTGTTTGTAGGCGAGAGATTCTTTTTACAACGACAAATAAAGGAGAAAAATCATGGAACATGATTGCTGTTCGGAAAAGATAAAATACCGGCAGCGGTAAAAAAGCCTGTTTGTGGAATGAATATTAATGCGGATAAGACCGTAGATTTTCCTGACTGTTAATCCCGCCGGGCCTGTTTCCAGATCATCTGACCATTGTTATCTACTCATAAGTTTCAAAGTCACTGCCGCCCGGCAGGTTGGGGAGTGGATATGCTGCTCACTATAGAGATATTAACATGTTGATTTAAAATGATAAAAAATAATAACTACTTATTCAGATGTTTTTCAATTCTGTCTAAGGCTTTTTTTATTAAAAATAATTTAAACTACGAAAGTAAAAAATATGCTTTTAAACTTTAAAGGCATAATTGTAAATTTGAATCATATGAAATTAGAATTAACTTTACTGTTAAGTTTTTTTCTAATCTCAGGGATTTTGTTTTCGTTTCCATTTATTGGATATGATTTTACAGTTGATGAAAATGGTTTCAAACAGTATATTCTAACAACAGAAAAAAA
>NVVM01000045.1 GCA_002402225.1 Alphaproteobacteria bacterium | reverse complement strand
CTTACGCGCGAAGAGGTATTATCACGCCTGAAATGGAATATATTGCCATTCGGGAAAATATGGCCCGGGTGGAAGCCGGCGATGATTACAGCCGTGATGAATATGCCGAAAGCTTTGGCGCCAATATCCCCGATGAAATCACTCCTGAATTTGTCCGTAAGGAGATCGCAGAGGGCAGGGCGATCATTCCCGCCAACATCAACCATCCCGAAGCCGAGCCCATGATCATTGGCCGTAATTTTCTGGTTAAAATCAATGCCAATATCGGCAATAGCGCCGTGGCATCATCAGTGGCTGAAGAGGTCGAAAAAATGGTATGGGCCASCCGTTGGGGCGCAGATAACGTGATGGATCTGTCCACGGGCCGAAACATTCACAATACCCGTGAATGGATCATCCGCAATTCCGCTGTGCCCATCGGCACCGTGCCTATTTATCAGGCTCTGGAAAAGGTCGACGGCATTGCCGAGGATCTTACATGGGAAGTATTCCGCGATACCTTGATTGAACAGGCCGAGCAGGGGGTGGATTATTTTACCATCCATGCGGGGGTTTTGCTGCGCTATATTCCCATGACTGCAAAGCGGGTGACGGGCATCGTGAGCCGGGGCGGCGCCATCATGGCGAAATGGTGCCTGTTTCATCATGAGGAAAGCTTTCTCTATACTCATTTTGAGGAAATCTGTGAAATCATGAAGGCTTATGATGTGGCCTTCTCTCTGGGAGATGGTTTGCGCCCGGGTTCTGTGGCCGACGCCAATGACGAGGCGCAGTTTGCCGAGCTTGAAACCCTGGGCGAGCTGACAAAAATCGCCTGGAAACATGATGTTCAGGTGATGATTGAAGGCCCGGGCCACGTGTCCATGAATAAAATTAAAGTCAATATGGATAAGCAATTGAAAGAATGCCATGAGGCACCTTTCTATACCTTGGGCCCGCTCACCACGGACATTGCGCCGGGCTATGATCATATTACAAGCGGGATCGGGGCGGCCATGATTGGCTGGTTCGGCTGCGCCATGTTATGTTATGTGACCCCCAAGGAACATCTGGGCCTGCCTGACCGGGATGATGTGAAGGTTGGCGTGATCACCTATAAAATTGCGGCCCATGCGGCCGATCTGGCCAAGGGCCATCCGGGGGCGCAATTACGCGATGACGCCCTGTCACGGGCAAGATTTGATTTTCGGTGGGAAGATCAGTTTAATCTGTCCCTTGATCCTGAAAAGGCGCGGGAATATCATGATCAGACCATGCCAAAAGAGGCTCACAAAGTTGCTCATTTCTGCTCCATGTGCGGCCCCAAATTCTGTTCCATGAAAATCTCTCAGGAAGTCCGCCAATTCGCCGACAACGGCATGAAAGAAATGGCCGAAAAATTCAAAGAATCCGGCAGCGAGCTCTATCAAACCGTGGACGCCAACAAAACATCCAATGACGCGCTGGGCTGAGGGCATAATTTAATTTTGTCATTCCTGCGCAGGCAGGAATCCATTTGTCCGTCAGCGAGATACTGCAAACATGAACCCTGAACTAAATTCAGGGTGACTTGAAACTGATGAGAAATTACGGTAGTTCAAATTGCGAGAATGTAAAAAACTATTACTGTCCCCAGTTTCAAAATCAATTGACTCTGACACCATCGATTCAATTACGCTATGTCACCGTAATCCAAAGAATAATAGAAAAAGGAAAGTATTATGGCCTCAAAGTATTTATCATCTCTATTAAAGGACGATTACTCATCTTTAACTAAAAAGCTGTGTAATATTCAAAATTACAAGTGTTTTATTTGTGAAGAAAAAATTGATTTAGACCTACATAAAACAAATATTGATCACATAGTGCCATTGGCTAATAAGGGTAAAGACGCAGAAGAGAATTTTGCTGCAACGCATGAGAGCTGTAATAAATCTAAACAGGATGCGAATTTAAAAATTGCAAGAACGCTGCAAAAGCTTATTAAAATTCAAAAACAAGTTCAGCTAGACACATCTAAGGCTGCTTCTTTAAAGGATATTCTTTCTAGTGCCATGATTCATCTAAATAGCCGGGTACAGATGCCTGAGTTTAACGCGAGCGGTTTGGTTTGAGAAGTGCCAGTCTGCTTTTGCGTTGTGTTTGTTTCGATGGTTTTCCCAGGCGCTGACTTCGACGCCAAGCGTTGCTTTGTCGCCGATACGCCGGTCGAGGCATTGTGTGGCAAGCACGCTGAGTTCAGTTTCAGCCATGTTGAGCCATGAGCCATGCTTTGGCGTGTAATGCCATTCAAAGCGCTCGACCAGACGGCGGGCTTCCTGTGGCGCAAAAGCCTTATAGAGCGATGCCTTGCAATGGGTATTGAGATTATCCTGCACGAGGATGATTTTCTCAGCCTCGGCAAAGTGAATATCGGCCAGATCCTTGAGCGCATGGGCATAATCMATGGCCGTACGGCGGTCGGTGACCTTGATGTGGCGCCAGCCTTCGAGTGGGGCAAACAGCATGAACAGATTGGCGGTGCCCCCTCGTTCATACTCGTAATCGACATACCGGATGCGGCCCGCCTTTGCGGCGATTGCTGTACGGGTTTCCTTGACAAGCTGCTTGCTTGTCTCGTCCAGACAAACCAGCGGTCGGTTGGCATCATGGGGACGGGTGTAAACCTCCAGAACATCCTCCATGGCGGCGACAAATGCCGCGTTTTCTTTAGGCGCAATGACCCAGTATTTACGCCGATGGGGTTTGAGAATGTTTTTTTAAAACCCGGCCAATGGTTGAATCGCTTGCCGCATCGACAATACCAAGCTCCACCACCTTGCTCTCTAACAGCCGCAATGACCAGCGCGCATGACCCGCAGGCGGCTCAGAACAGGCCAGCTGGATCAGTCGGGCCTCGGCTTCACCATCAAAAATCGGGGTGATCGGCGGCCTTGCACGTTTCTTGCGGCTGAGGGCCGCCTCAAGACCSTCCTCGACAAAACGCCGACGCAGACGCTGCACCGTTGAAAGRCTGGTCTCAAGYGCYTCGGTAATGYGSCCRTCCWGCCAGCCNNNGCCGCCARCSSMRATRTCGGCCTTCAACAATATCCGCGCCTTCAAAAGCCGYCCCGCAGCATCGCGCCCCGTGCCAATGATCGTTTCAAGATATTTTCTTTCCTCATTGCTTAAGCGCACAATGTATTTCTTTACCCCACCTGCATGAATACTCATAATTCCCTCTCCAATCGTAAAATAATATCACGTAGAGAGAATCAGAAATAATCAAATATGTCAACTTAAATGAAGCGTGGCACTAGTTTTGGTGGTTCTAAATATGAATTTAAATATAAAATTGAAGATGATATAATAAAATACTCATATTTTGACAATGCGGACAATGAAACTTACAAAGCGGCTGTTTTTACAGATAAATTATCAAAAGAACGGTCTTGTTTTATCGACGTACCAATTGAATATTTATTTCATGATGAGATGATTAATCCCCGAGGCATAAATAACAGTATAGGGAAACTCATTAAAGAATTTGACAAAGGGAACCCTCAACTCCACCTTAGTCTTGCTAGATTTTCTGATAACAAATTAAAAATATTTGACGGGCAACACAAAGCTGTGGCGCAAATTTTGCTGGGGACAAGGAAAATTGTCATTAGGGTGTTTTTAAAACCTAATGTTGACCGACTAACAGAGACAAATACGAATGCTGGTAGCTCGTTAAGACAAATCGCGTTTGATAAATCAATAATGAGACAGCTAAACAATACTCTTTATGCAGAGAGAATTAAAAGGTATCAAGCTGAACATGGATTGAAAGAAGATGATTATTCATTTTCAGAGCAACAGCTGATCAATTTTTTTAAAGGCGATGGTGCCAATGTAAAAAAATATATTATTGATTCCATAAAGCACTCAATCACGAATGATAAAGATAACAATCTTAAGGACTATATTGACTTTGAGGGTAAAGCGAAAGAATTGCCAATTTCGTATAGTGCTTTTGATAAAACCGTATTGTCTTCTTTTATCAGCTCAATATCGGCGACATGCCAGTATCAATGGGGTCCAGTATCAATGGGGTCAGAGTAAATTGATTTTTTATTATTCAATATTAATGGGTTAAAGAATTATGATAACAAAAAATATGCGCAGAACTATAAAAGAGATAAATCAATTTACTCTGACCCCATTAGTTTTCCTCTGACCCCATTAGTTTTCGACCCCATTAGTTTTCCCATTGGTTTTTGGTTTGTATGCGCAGGCAGGAATCCACTTTTCTTTCAACGGGGTATATCAAGCATTAATTCTGAGTTAAATTCAGGATGACGGGGGTATCTTTAATATTGATTTATCCGACTTGTGCGCTAATCTAGATTGAAAACATCAAAATGAGGGTGGTATGCGACGGTTTTTTGGTCTGATTTTATTTTTTTTCTTTCTTTGTTTTACGCATATATCTGTGTCTTTTGCTGACATGAAAATGATTACTAAAGCAGAAGAGTATAATGAATATCTTATAGATGCCCATATTGGTAACCATAATGCACAACATAAGGTCGGACTTATGTTGCAAGCGGGGCGTGGAATAGAAAAAAATTTAGAGGGGGCCGTGAAATGGTACCGTAGGGCGGCCGAAGGGGGGCATGCTGGTGGGCAATTTAGCTTAGGTGTCATGTATTTCAATGGGCATAATGTCCCAAAAGATCGGTTAGAAGCCGTCAAATGGTTTCGACTTGCGGCTGAAAATGGGCATGAAACCGCACAATTCCTTGTTGGAAAAATATATTATCGCGGCAAATATATAACCAAAAATTATAATGAGGCTTTCAAATGGCTTAAGCTGGCGGCCGAAAACAATCACGCGCTGGCACAATTTTATCTTGCGAAGATGTATAAGGAAGGGAAGGGGCTGCTTCACAAAGATGAAGCTGCATCCTTGAAGTGGTATCAAATCGCCGCCCATAATGGAGACAGCAATGCCCAATTGTATATGGGGGTAATGTATTATAACGCTGAATCTGTCCCTCAGGATTTTTCCAAAGCATTTGACTGGTTTTCCAAGGCAGCGGCACAGGGCAATCATTATGCGCAATATTATCTTAGCATCATGTATGAAATAGGACTGTTTGTGGAAAAGGATGTTGAGCATGTTATTGAATGGCTGACCAAAGCTTCCGATTATGGCAATGCTAACGCTATGTATAAACTTGGGAATATGTATTATTTTGGCGAAAATGTAGGTCAAAACTATGTCTCCGCCGCACGATTATTTGAAAAAGCCGCTAATAAAGGACACAGAAAAGCAACGGCATCTATTGGCGCAATGTATTTAGAAGGAGACGGTGTTCTTAGAAATTATGAAAAAGGCTTGTTCTGGACTAAGAAGGCGGCCGCTTTCGGGAATGTTGATTCTCAAGCCAACCTAGGTATATTTTATCGTAAAGGTAAGGGAATAGAACCAAAATATGATGAAGCTTTAAAATGGTTGACGTTTGCGGCGAAAAAAAATCACGTGCGCGCCCAATCGAATTTGGGTTATATGTATTTGCAGGGTGAAGGCCGCCCCAAAGATTATCAGCGAGCAAAAATTTGGTTGGAAAAAGCTGCTAAACAGTCTGATATTATGGCTCAGCATAACCTCGCTTACATATATTATCATGGATATGGAACGCCAAAAAATGAGGATAACTATCTATACTGGATGACCAAATCTGCAAAAAAAGGCCATAGGCCGGCACAGACATTTCTTGCTATGTCATATTTAAAGGGTGATTTTATTGTAAAGAGCAACAAGGAGGCCCTTTACTGGTTTCATATGGCGGCAGAACAGGGATCCGCCCGATCGCAAAATAATTTAGGGGCTATGTATGCTAACGGAAATGCTGTTAGAAAAGACCTTAAATTAGCCTATATGTGGTTTAATATAGCCGCCGAAAACGGAGAATATGCGGCCGTGAAAAACAAGGAAAAAATTGGGAGGATGATGAGCGAAGATCAAATTAAAACAGCGGTTAAAATGGCCGCGAACTGGTTAAAGAAACATCCAATATAGTGCGGGCATTTGTGCTTTATTYTTTCTAAAACAAGCCCTGAACCAATCCGTCTTTGTCCACCTCGATACTATTGGCGGCGGGGGTGCGGGGGAGGCCGGGCATGGTCATGATGTCGCCGCAGACCACCAGCAGGAATTCGGCCCCGTTGGACAGACGCACTTCGCGGATGGGCACCACATGATCCTTTGGATTGCCTTTCAGATTGGGGTCGGTTGAGAAGCTATATTGGGTTTTGGCCATACAGACCGGATAATGACCTACGCCCTGATTCTGAAATTGTTTGATCTGATCACGGACTTTTTGATCCGCAACCACTTCGCTTGCGCCATAAATCTCCCGGGCCACAGTTTGAATTTTTGTCCAGAGGGATATGTCATCATTATAGAGCGTACGGAAACCGCTTGCCTGCCCATCGACCATATCGGCAACATGCTGCGCGAGTTCTGTTGTGCCATTGCCGCCGTCGGCCCAATGAGTGGCCTCTATAGCTTTCACGCCGAGCGCGGCACATTCCTCAACGACACATTTGATCTCTGCGTCGGTATCGGTCGGAAAACGATTTATGACGACGACTTCTTTGACGCCAAATTTGCGCAGATTTTCCACATGACGTTTCAGATTTTCCAGTCCTTTTTTAACCGCCGCGATATTCTCTAGTCCTAAATCATCCTTGCCAATGCCGCCGTGCATCTTCAGCGCGCGAATAGTCGCCACAAGAACGGCGGCATCGGGTTTTAATCCGGCTTTACGGCATTTGATGTTAAAAAATTTCTCGGCCCCGAGATCGGCGCCAAATCCGGCCTCTGTGACAACATAATCGGCCATCTTTAACGCGGCCTTGGTGGCAATCACCGTGTTGCAGCCATGGGCAATATTGGCAAAAGGGCCGCCGTGAATGAARGCMGGRTTATGTTCMAGRGTYTGAACAATATTGGGCATCATGGCATCTTTGAGCAATGCCACCATCGGGCCATCGGCCAGAACATCACTGGCATAGACGGGCTTGCGTTTGCGGGTAAAGCCAACCAATATTTTGGCCAACCTGCGGCGCAAATCGGCCATATCGGTTGCCAGACAAAAACAAGCCATGACCTCTGAGGCAGGGGTGATATCAAAGCCGCCTTCGCGAGGATAGCCGTTTGCAACACCGCCTTGAGACGTGGTGATCTGGCGCAGCGAGCGATCATTCATATCCAGAACTCTGCGCCAGGTAATGCGCCGCGTATCCAGATTGGCTGTGTTTTCCCAATAAACATGATTGTCAATCATGGCCGCGAGCAAATTATTAGCCGCACTTATGGCATGGAAATCGCCGGTAAAATGAAGATTTATATCCTCCATCGGGATCACTTGGGCATAACCGCCGCCCGCCGCGCCGCCTTTCATGCCAAAACAGGGGCCAAGGGACGGTTCGCGAATGCAGATCATGGCTTTTTTACCAATTTTGTTAAGGCCATCGCCCAACCCAACCGTGGTGGTGGTTTTGCCTTCGCCCGCAGGTGTCGGCGTGATGGCCGTGACCAATATTAATTTGCCGTCCGGATTGTCTTTCAGGCTTTCTATATAATCAAGTTTCACCTTTGCTTTATCGTCGCCGTACCTGATTAATGCAGAGGCAGGGATATTAATTTTTTCAGCGACATCATCTATTGGCAGTGCTGTTGCCGCGCGCGCTATTTCTATGTCGCTAAGGTAAGGTTGTGATGTCATAAAACGTAATTCCTTTGATTAAAATTTTGTTTATATTAACCAACTTGACGGAGATATAAAAGGCAAAAATAACCGTTTAACGCTAACTTGAATGTCATGGTAAATTCTGTTAGCGTGCAGTCTGAATYTCACCAATANTTTAAGGAATAAAATTTGCRCTTCATTTACCTGTCTGGTGATTTTKCATGASCCCTTCAGAAGATAAAGACAAAAAAGATATCGTAAAAGGTGCGGGCGTAAATTTTTTTGGCTTCATTGTTCGCCTCAGCTCTCGCCTACCGTTTATTCTGTTGGTCATGGCTCTTTTTGGTGCGGAGCTTTATGGCCGGTATATTTTTATCATCACTATCATAGAACTGGGGGCGGCCTTAGCGGTTTTTGGATTTAAACGCTCATTATTCAAATTTATTCAGGATAATAAAGTAAGCAAAGGTCATACATCAGAAGAGGTGATCACGGCCGCCCTGATATGTTCCTTCATCGTCGGATTATTGATGATTGGCGTTATWATAATGTCYGCGCAGCAGCTSGCCCWYTKGTTTGAYTAYCCGGAAATGGTGCCGGGTTTAAAAATGCTGGTTCCTATCATTCTGGTCATTTCCATGGTGGACATCATCCTTGCCGGCACGCGATTCTCGCGCAATATGAAATATGAAATGATGGCCAGAAGCCTCATAGAGCCTTATGTCTTGCTTTTTGCCATGCTGCTGTTTTATTTTTTGGGGCTGGGAGAGGCCGGCCTTATCATAGCTTATGCTACCTCCATAGTTGCCGCGTTGATGATGGCTTTATGGGGCTGCGCGCAGCTATTCAGCTTTAAGAATTTTCTTGCCGCGCGGCCAAGTATGGCCTTGATGCGCGATATGGGGAAATTCTCTGCACCAACGGCTTWTCATGACCTGGCCCTGTTGGTGTTTATGCGGATGGATATTTTTACCGTTAAGTTTTTCTTCGCCGAAGGGGTGCTTGGCATTTACAATGTTGCCCAGCAGATCACCACAAGCGTTGAAAAGATCTATCAAAGCTTTTATCCGATCCTTGCCCCTGTTATGTCCAAAAACCTTGTGGAAAATGACTATAAGGTTGTTGAACGCCAAATGGTTATGGTGAGCCGATGGACATTAATGGTGCAATGTTTGCTTGTGGTGATTGCGGTATTTTACGGCGAAGCTTTAATGGGGCTGATTGCGGGCGAAGATACGGAGAAAGCCCTTCTGGTTTCAAGCGGAATTATTCTGATCTTTTTGATGATTGGAGAGACCGTTAACGGCGGTTTTGGCATGACGGACATGCCTATTCTTTACCGCTACCCCATATTTAATCCCATTATATCGGTTATTATGGTACCGCTTTATGTGGTTTTGGCCGCCGTCTTTGTTACCGTTCTTGACCTTGGGGTCGAGGGGGTGGCTATGGCTTTATGCAGCATATATATTCTGATGAATTTGGTCAGGATCATTACCGTTCGGCGCTTGATGGGGATTAATATGCTGCAGATGAGCCTGTTAAAAGTGGTGTTAGCCGCAGTGGGATCTGGTCTGTTGTTCAAGCTGCTCTCCCATTATTCCCCCATCGATATTCTGGGCGGAGGCGGCAGTGCCATTGGTATATTACTCCTTATCCTTTTGTATATACTCTCTGTCATCACTTTCTGCCTGACCGCCGGTGACAAGGCAAGACTCATGGCGAAATTCAGCCGTAATGGTAAATAGAGACCTTTGCGTAAGGCCTGATTTATTTTATAAATTCATAGAACAGGCCTACAAGCCAGTATTTATATCCCGCCGGGCGGGTTTTTTGTGGTTTTTTTATTTCCAGACTTCAGGCGGACCTATCCCGTGGTGGCGGGTTCAGGCAGGCCATAGAGCAGGAGGAATTTGGCGGCTTTTTTGATATTGCTCGCCATGGCGGCAAGTCCGTAAAAGATCAGGTTTTTCTAACCGCGTCCGCCCAAGGCCATACCGGCATTTATAAGTGGCAAAGGGTGGTCGGGTCAGGGATGCTGTCGCTCAGTTCAAGATGGCAAAAACGCCGGAACAAAAGGCCCCGCGCCAGAGCTGTATATGCCATCCATCAATTGCTCAAGTTTACCCCAGTCCAGCACCGCTTCCGCACCGTCCAGTCCATGCAGGCTCGGATGATCCAGCTCCGCGCTTGCAACAAATAACTCAGGCGGCGTTTTAAATGTTTTCCTCATGACAGAATTATATCATATGATGGACAAAAGGGGAAACTTATGCAGAGGTCTCGTATCGGCTGGAATATTATATATGTAATCGATATTAGGCATAAGGATAGTTTTGCTGATCTATCAGCTGGATATATTTGAATATTGTTTCATGTTGTGTCCAAATTTTTTATATTTAACTTTTTATTGTTCTTCGATGTCTTTTCTTTCAATTTCCTCGACTGTAACCGTTGTTTTTACATTTTTACTGTTATATTTTAAAAAGTCATTGAGGAAATGTGCCGTATTGGCGTGTATATGAAGATTGTGGATGGATGAATCCCATGTTGCACTGGCGTGAGCTATGCCGCTCGATCCTCCTGACATGACCATAGCCACAGGATTTTTACTGATATGGCTCCCTGCCATTGCAACGCGGCTATTTATGACATCGGTGATATGCCAGTCATAGGAAGTCGTCTTTATCCTATGGCTGGTATCCAGGCGCATAGTTAACTGGTAATTTGTGTATTTTCTTAAATGCCGTCTCATATCTGTTTCAAAATCCGGAAAAAATGCCTGATTCCACTGGTACATTTTAGACACCAGCGCAGTTTTGCCCCGGAAACGTAAGCCGCGCAGTGAATTTATGAATTCTTCTGCATTGGTTTCCAGCAAATTATAGACATTTTTACCAGTAAATGCCTTAACAGTAATATTTGGTCCCCCAATAGTACCATGATACATGCCATATAACACAAGCGGGTCTGACCATATTTTTTGAATGATATTATATTGGATGTCATTCAACGATAGCTGCATGCCGTTTATATTTAACAGCTTCTCGTCCCACATTGATGGTGTATTGCCGCGCCCCTTGCGCAGTTTGTGCAATTTCTTAATGGGGTAACGATGGGCAATCTGATCATATAAAGTTATATTATACAGGTTCAGCCAATAGGCTAATTGCTCGTTTCTGTTAAGATATTTTAAAGGCGTAATTTGCGGAATATGCTCCATGGCAATTCTGAGGGCACGGATATATTCGAGGTCTTGCTTTTTCATTAAATGGAAAAGGATTCGGCTGGCTTCCAATCGGCTAGGGTTTTGATTGCTAAAATTAATTCTTGTGCCGGTGGCCGTTTTTATTTGTTTGGCATAGTTTCTGGAAGACATTCTTGCTCTTACAACTGTTGCTTTTAAGAATCTGGTCCAATTGCCATAATTTATAGTAACTTTTGAATTTATGTCATATTCATTGAATATCTGATAGTCGGCCTGTTCATTATTACCTGAATATGCCAGACTTAAAGAGGTTAAGCAGGCGAGGCTCATAACCGCTGAGATAATAGTTTTGATGGTAACCCTGATAAAAAATGACATTTGCAACCCTTATTTATGATTAAACCGGTGGCGCTTGAGCGCTGATATATCCCTTAAGCTATCGTCAGCCAGTCGTCTGAATAGGGCAGCCCTCTAGAAAAAATCTTCAAGTAGGTATTATTTGTTTTTTTCTTCTTGAGTTGAAGCTTTATTTTTCATTTCTTTTAAATCCTCTTTGTCTATTTCTTCAACGGTTACATTGGTGGATATGAATTTTCTATTGCGTTCAACAAATTCCTTTAAGAAAACGGCTGCCTCAAAAGGCATGCTATCTCGTATCACGGCAGTATCTATAGCTTTCCCCGTATGTGTAGACAGTTGCGGTGAGTAATTACTRTTTRTATTRWTRCCTTCAAAATCATTCGCACTCATTCCTTCAACGACGGAGCTTTCATCACCGAATGACAAGATCATACTCACGGGGTTTTTGCTACCAGCCCCACCTGCTCTTGCGCGACCCCCATTCAGAACATCGGCGATATGCCAATCATAGAATTTTACTTTGATTTTTCGGCTGCTATCCAGCAGTGTGACTAAGCGCAGGTTTGCATATTTTCGCAGGTGGCGACGYAGGTCATGGTCAAAATNTSGGAAWRAKYNCCCGRTTCCAATCATAGATCTTCGAGACATGAGCATCTTTGCCTTTAAAGCGTAAACCTCTAAGTGAATTGATGAATTCTTCTGCATTATCAGCCAGCTGTTCATACACAAGCTTGCCCGTATAGGCTTTGCGTCGTAAATTTGGCCCCCCAATGGTTCCTTGATAAAAACCATAGATAACAAGCGGATCACGCCATGTTTTCTGAACGATATTATATTGTATATCGTTCAATGATAAAGCTATGTCATTAACCGTCACAATTTTTTCTGCCCATAGAGAGGGAGTTTTACGGCTTCCTAGATGTAGTTTTTTTAATTTGCGGATGGGGTAACGTTTGGCAAGCTGTTCATAAACGGTAACATTATAAAGATTAAGCCAGTARGCCAGCTGTTCATCACGGTTTAAATTTTSTAATGGCACCACCTGAGGTAAGGTTTCAATAGCTTGGCGCAGTAGYTGGACATACTCCAGTTCTTCGTCTTGGATAAGATGATAAAAGGTACGACTTGCTTCCATGCGTGTGGGGTTTCTATTAGAAAGATTTATTTTAGTACCAATGGAGCTGCTGGATTTTTGAGAATAAATTCGGGAAGATAGTCGTGCCCTGGTTACCGTAGCCTTTAATAACAACGTTAGCGTTTCATAATTTATAGTGATTTTTGAATTGGGATCATGGGCAATTTTTCTTATAATATTATTTGCTGGCGGTTCTTGAGCATGACCAAACGGAAGGGGAACAATAATAGCGAAAGATGTTAAAATTAATAAATACTGTAAAAACTTTATTCCTGAATGTTGGGTCATAATATCTCCTTGTGTTTACTTAAAATATATATCTTAAGTTTTCTATGACTTAACGGCTATATTAGAAAACACTACATTCTATTCAGTTTTATATTATTGGCAATATATTTTGCTTATGGGAAATATAAAAAAAGGAGCTACTAAAACAGCAGCTCCTTTAATAATGATTTTTGAAGGTTGGCGGATATTATTCGCTTTTTTGTTCTTCAGTTTCTTCAGTAACAACTTCTTCAGCTGTTTCTTCTTCGCTGTCAGCAGTTAATGCGCCTTCTGCATCTTCTTCGTTTTCGAAATAGTCTTCGACGGAAACATCAAGTTCCTCTTCAGCTGTTTTAGCCTCAAGGCCTTTTGTTTGCATCTCAGCTTCAGCTAAGGAGCGGGCGACATTGATGCTGATATTGGCCATAACTTCGGCGTGAAGTTTGATCTGGATGGTATAAATACCTAAGTATTTAACGGCATGATCCAGAACAACTTGGCTACGATCTATCTTTAGGTCTTGCTCATTAAGTGATACCGCGATGTCACGCGCCGATACGGAGCCATAAAGATTACCAGATTCGCCGGCTTGACGAATAAGAATGGCGGATGCGCCGTCTAATTTACTGGCAACAGTTTCAGCTTCTGACTTAGCTTCCAGGTTTCTGGCTTCGATAGTGACCCGCTGAGTTTCAAAATATGCCTTGTTGGCTTTGGTAGAGCGAAGAGCTTTTTTCTTAGGTAAGAGAAAATTCCGTGCATAACCGTCTTTTACGGTTACAACATCACCAATTTGTCCAAGTTTGCGAACACGTTCAAGAAGTATGATTTCCATGTTTCATTCCCCCTATTTAACGATATATGGCATAAGTGCCAAGTTGCGTGCGCGTTTGATTGCTTTGGCCAATTGGCGTTGTTTCTTTGTTGAAACAGCGGTGATGCGGCTTGGGACAATTTTTCCACGTTCGGAAATAAATTTGGTGAGAAGACGGACGTCTTTATAGTCGATTGTCTGGGCATTGGCACCAGAGAAAGGACATGTTTTGCGGCGTCTGAAAAAAGGACGGCGTGTGTTATCGCTATCGGATCGTTGTTCAGCCATTTGAGATTCTCCTTATTCTGTTGCAGGTTTTGCTGTTACTTCAGGCTTCGTTACAGCTTTTTTATTTTCAAAGCGCGGGCGATTGTCGCGATTTTCAAAACGTGAAGGACGTGTGTCACGGTCTCTTGCACGTAATACAACGGAATCACCCTCTTCGAATTCTTCAACCCGAATGGTCATAAAACGAACGACATCTTCATGAAGGCGCTCATTTCGCTCCAGCTCAGAAATTACTTCTGTGGAACCTTCAACATTCATTAAGACATAGTGGCCTTTTTTGTATTTTTTGATCCGATATGCAAGGGTACGAATGCCCCATTGTTCGGTTTTCGCAATTTTGCCGCCATTATCTTCAACGATTTTAGTCAAATCTGCTGTAATCGCTTCAACCTGTTGGGGTTGGATATCCTGGCGTGCGATAAATATATGTTCGTATAAAGCCATTTACGGCTGCTCCTTTTTTTWAAANTTTCATTTAACGGTCTTCTGATCGGGGTGATTACGAATATCAAATCGTCACATTACAATATTAACCGACATAACAAACCGAGGCATTCTTATTAAGAATACCCTGAAGCGGCGCAATATACAGGATGAACAAGCAAAAACAAGGGATATATGGGCTTTTGGGTGTTTTTTTCCGCAGCAACTATATAGAGGGCGCCATAGTCCGTTTTAAATGGCGCAAAATATGCTGAAAAACATAAGTTTTCTTGACAGAATTTCGCCAATTGCTATGACATTAGTCTGTAAATATAACCCCAAAAGGAATTCCCGATTATGACGCGATCTTTTGTTTTCCCCGGTCAAGGCAGCCAGTCCGTTGGCATGGGCAAGGAGCTTGCCCAGAATATGCCCGTTGCGGCGCAGGTTTTTGAAGAAGTGAATGACGCTCTCAGTCAGAATCTTTCCGGGCTTATGTTCGAGGGGCCGTCGGATGATCTTACGTTAACGCAAAATGCGCAGCCGGCGTTGATGGCTGTGAGCGTCGCTGTCATGCGCATTTTGGAAAAAGATTTTGATGTGAAATTAAGCGAGGTTTCGGCATATGTTGCGGGCCATTCACTTGGGGAATATTCTGCGCTTACGGTATCTGGCGCCTTAAAACTTGAGGATACGTCGCGGCTGTTGAAATTACGCGGCGAAGCTATGCAGCGCGCTGTTCCTGTTGGTGTTGGGGCCATGGCGGCTATTCTTGGGCTTGATTTTGATGTGGTGCAGGAAGTAGCGGAAGAGGCCGCGTCACAAGGGGGGGCAGGTGAGGTTTGCACCGCGGCGAATGATAATGCGGATGGGCAGGTGGTGATAAGTGGCCATAAGGCCGCCGTGGAACGGGCGATTGAGATGGCGAAGGAAAAAGGGGCAAAGAGGGGGATTATATTGCCGGTCAGTGCGCCGTTCCATTGCGCGCTCATGCGGCCTGCGGCAGAGGAAATGGCTGATGCCTTGGCGGACACAAATATTTTTAAGCCCGTCATTCCAATCTTGACCAATGTCACGGCTGCGCCGGAAAGCAACCCGGAAAGCATTAGAAAATACCTCGTAGAGCAGGTGACGGGCCGGGTACGCTGGCGCGAAACAATATTGAAAATGCATGAACTTGGCGTGGACAAGGTTGTGGAAGCGGGAACAGGTAAAGTCCTGACGGGGATGGTGCGGCGAATTTGCCGCGAGATGACGGGAACGTCACTTCAATCTCCCGCTGATATTGAGGCTTTTGCCGTCAGTTTAAAATAAATTATTTTTGGAGATTTGAATTATGTTTAATCTAGAAGGTAAATGCGCCTTGATTACAGGGGCCTCCGGAGGGCTTGGGAAGGCAATAGCAACGGCGCTACATAGGGCCGGCGCGAAAGTTGCCCTTTCTGGAACGCGGATAGAGCCATTGGAGGCATTGGCTGCTGAATTGGGCGAGGGCGCTTTTGTGGTGCCGGCCAATCTATCTGATCCACAGTCTGTAACAGCTTTGCCAAAAGCGGCGGAAGAGGCCATGGGGCAGGTGGATATACTCGTTAACAACGCCGGAATTACCCGCGATAACATCGCCATGCGCATGAAAGATGAAGAATGGGACGATGTGATGCAGGTCAATTTAAAGGCGGCCTTTAAATTATCACAAGGCTTGATGCGCGGAATGATGAAGCGCAGATATGGCCGGATTGTCAATATTACCTCTATTGTTGGTGTGACCGGAAATCCGGGACAGGTCAATTATGCGGCGTCCAAAGCGGGCATGATTGGTATGACAAAAAGTCTGGCACAGGAACTGGCTTCGCGTAATATTACAGTGAATGCTATTGCACCGGGGTTTATCGAAAGCCCTATGACTGACGTATTAAGTGATGATCAAAAAAATAATTTGCTTATGAATGTGCCGATGAAACGGCTTGGGTTCGGGCATGAAATCGCTGCCGGAGCCGTTTATCTGGCCAGTGATGAGGCCGCCTATGTGACGGGGCAAACCCTGCATATTAATGGCGGAATGGCGATGATTTAACGCTAATTATAATATGGGTTAACTTTTATTCTTGGCAATAACAGGATTAATGTGCTAGGAAGCCACCGGAGAATAGGCGGCTCGAAAAAAAGCCAATTCTTGAAAAGATTATTAATTCAGTCTTTTTATTTCTTTTGCTTGTAAAAGTAGAATAGAATATTAAATACTGTTTCTGTGAATTTCGAAATCTGGGCATTTCCATTGCCCCATTAGAATAGGAATAAAAATATGAGTGACGTAGCTGAACGCGTGAAAAAAATCGTTGTAGAACATTTGGGCGTTGAAGAAGACAAAGTTACCGATAGTTCAAGCTTTATTGATGATCTTGGGGCGGATAGTCTTGATACCGTTGAACTCGTAATGGCCTTTGAAGAAGAATTTGGTTGTGAAATCCCTGATGACGCCGCTGAAAAAATTCTTACAGTGAAGGATGCTATCGACTTTATCGGTACGAATGCTTAAAGCATCGCCAGATAGCTTATTGACAAAATAATTTTGACCGCGAGTATGTTTGTATTTTATCATAAAAATACTCAGCTCGCGGTCTTGTTAATTTTGGCATAGTCTGCTTTAAATATAATTTAAATCATTGCAATAAAACAGAAGGTAGAACGATGAGACGTGTAGTTGTTACTGGAATGGGACTTGTTACCCCGCTTGCATCAGGATTAGAGGAAACTTGGAAACGCCTGATCGCCGGGGAATCCGGCGCGGGGCCAATTACAAGGTTTGATGCCGAAGGACTTTCAGCGCAAGTTGCCTGTGAAGTTCCCCTTGGGGACGGCAGCAATGGCACATTCAATGCAGATGACTGGATGAGTGCGAAAGAGCGCCGCCGCATTGATGATTTCATTCTATATGGTATTGCGGCGTCTGAAATGGCTTTGGCAGATGCCGGCTGGAAACCGACAACCGATGAAGAACAATGGCGAACGGGTATTTTGACCGGCTCGGGTATTGGCGGACTGCCGGGTATTCAGAACGAATCCATCAATATGCATGAGCGGGGCGTACGCCGGGTCAGCCCCTTWTTCATCCCACGTTGTCTGATTARTCTGATTTCTGGAAATGTGTCTATCCGTAATGGTCTTAAAGGGCCAAATCATGCGATTGTCACGGCCTGCGCCACGGGAACCCATGCCATTGGTGATGCGGCGCGAATGATTGCGCTGGATGATGCCGATGTGATGGTTGCGGGCGGCGGCGAGGCGGCAATTTGCCAAGTTGGCGTTGCGGGTTTTGCCCAAGCCAAGGCTTTGAGTACGCGGTTTAATGACACACCTGAAAAAGCTTCGCGGCCCTATGACCGGGACCGGGATGGCTTTGTGATTGGTGAGGGCGCAGGGATGCTGATTTTGGAAGAATATGAGCATGCTAAAAAACGCGGCGCAAAAATCTATGCGGAAGTGGTGGGTTACGGCATGTCCGGTGATGCCTATCATGTGACGGCACCATCGCCAGATGGTAGCGGCGCTTACCGCGCCATGCAGGCCGCCTTTAAACGATCTGGCTTAACACCTGAGGATATTGGCTATGTGAATGCCCACGGAACGTCAACGCCGCTCGGTGATGAAATTGAATTTGCTGCGGTCAAAAGAATATTTGGTGATGCAGCAGGTAAGATTTCCATGTCATCAACAAAATCTTCCATTGGACATATGCTTGGTGCTGCGGGCAGTACTGAGGCTATATTCAGTATTCTGGCGATGAACCGGGGTGAAATCCCGCCAACGCTTAATCTGGATAACCCCTCTGACGGCATTTCAGGCATTAACCTTGTCCCTCATGAAGCACAGCATAAAACAGGTATTAAGGCTATTTTATCCAACAGCTTTGGCTTTGGTGGAACCAATGCCTCTATCATTCTCAAGGCTGTGTAGCTTGCTTATGAAGGGGGCGCGGAAATATATTATTTTATTATTGATTGGCAGCGCCGGATTTGCGGCGCTGTTTTTTTATTTGGGCTACCGGGCTTTTTATGAAGCAGGCCCCATGGACCGTGAAATAGTTTATGAGCTGCCCAAAGGACAGGGTGTCATACGTACCGCATGGGAATTAGAAAGTCTGGGGTTGGTCAGCAGTCAAAAAACCTTTAAGGCCGGCGTGAAATTATCCGGTTTTGAGCGAAATTTGCGCGCGGGGGAATTCGCCATTCCAAAAAACTCCAGCATGTTTGATATTATGATGATTCTATCCAGCGGCAAGGTTATTCAGCATCGCCTGACTATTGTAGAAGGCTGGACAAGCTGGCAAATCGCAGACTATCTGAACAGCATTGATAATTTGACCGACCCCATCGTGGATTTGCCAAGAGAAGGCTCCCTGTTGCCCGATACCTACCAATATACCAGAAATACACCCCGCCATGATCTGATCCGCATGATGCAGGGCAGACAGATGGATCTTATGGAGGGAATTTGGGACAAAAGAGCCGATGACTTGCCTCTGTTGTCCATGGAAGACGCGTTGATTTTAGCCTCAATCGTTGAAAAAGAAACCGCTGTTCCCCATGAGCGGGCCCATATTGCAGGCGTATTTATCAATCGCCTGCGTAAAAACATGCGGCTTCAGACGGATCCTACGGTTATTTATGGCATTGATCGAAAAGGCTTCCTTGATCGGCCAATATATAAATCAGACCTGAAGGCGGATAATCCCTATAATACCTATAAAATCMSWRRMWYKMBSMVYDHVBYYWWYVCHSWBNYYSSKGYRRRMCWSWWYYGMRRCYGYKSKRAACCCACTCAAAACGGATGACCTTTATTTCGTTGCGGACGGAACCGGCGGTCATGCCTTTGCGAAAACCCTGCGCGAACATCTGAAGAATGTTAAAAAATGGCGCAAAATTGAGAAAAGACGAAATAGCGGAAATTAATTTTTAGCGGGCATCACTCTGAATATTCGGTCAAATAACCACTCCGGTAAAAATCTGACCATAAATCCGAATATCAGGCTTAATTGCCAGGGGAAGGTGATGCGGGCCTGATTTTTTTCAAGGCCCCGGCGCAGGGCTTTGATGGCATCATCGGTTTCCATCAGGAAAGGCATGGGGAATTTATTGCTGGCGGTCATGGGGCTTTTGACAAACCCCGGACAGATGACGTTGATTTCAATGCCGCGTGGGGCATATAGGCCGCGCAGAGCCTCGCCGTACGCCTTAACGCAGACTTTACTGGTGGAATAGGCCGGGGCCGTTGGCAGGCCGTGATATCCGGCGAGAGATGATATGAGTGCGATCTGACCTTTTTCCCTTTTCTGCATAATTCGAATGGCGGGATGGACGGTGTGAAAGACGCCAGAGACATTCACGTCAAAAATCTTTTTTGTATGCTCGCCCAAATCCATATCGGTGGTAAAGCCATCACCAATCCCGGCGTTTGCGATCACAAGATCAAGGGGCGCGACCTCATCGCATGATATGATCCAGTCGGACATGGCCGTTTCATCAGTCGTATCAACAAGGGCCGTATGAACATCAGCGCCGAGAGACAGACAACTATCTTTCACTTGGCTTAATCTCTCTGCATTTCGGCCACTTAGAAACAGGGTTATGCCTTTTTTAGCATAATCTTTGGCCAAGGCTTTGCCGAGGCCGCTGCTGCCGCCTGTAATAAGAATCGATTTTGGATTTTTCATATGGGTTTATTCCTGTTATAACCTGCGGGTATTTACAAAGACTATAGTCACAACAGTGAAAGATTAAAAGCTTTAGACATGACATTATCAAGTATGACAGGATTCGCCCGCGCAGCCGGGAATTATGAGAATTATCATTGGACATGGGAAATAAAAAGCGTCAATGGCCGCGCCCTTGATATCAGATGCCGGACGCCTCACGGGATGGAGGTTATTGAACAGATGGCCCGCAAGTCCATGAAAGAAAATATTGCCCGTGGCTCGGTTAATATTAACCTTCAAATGAACCGTGATGCGGATGGCACCGCGTTTAAAGTAAATCAGGAAATGCTGGATGCCCTGGTCGCCGTTGCCATTGAAACCTCCATGAATAACCATCTGCCGCAGCCAAGCCTTGATGCGCTAATGGGCATAAAAGATGTCATTCAATATGTGGAAGCAGAAGAAGACGAAGAGGTGGTCAAGGCCCGTAATATTGCACTGGAAAAATCTTTTGCCGACGTCATGACGGCCTTTAAATTGGCCCGTGATAGCGAGGGCTCTGCCATGCAGACTGTCTTGAAGGGACTTCTTGACGAGATAGAGCGACTTGTAAAAGAAGCCGATGCTATCGCGGCAGAATTACCGCATCTGATTAAAGGCCGTTATATGGAAAAAGTAAACGCGCTTTTGGATGATAAAACCGCCCTTGACCCGGATCGCATTGCTCAAGAGGTGGTGCTGCTGGCCACCAAGGCAGATATCAAGGAAGAAATTGACCGGCTCTATGCCCATATTGAGGCGGCGCGTTCCCATATGAAAGCCGATGGGCAAATTGGCCGTAAACTTGATTTTCTGACCCAGGAATTTAACCGCGAAACAAATACATTATGCAGCAAAGCCTGTGATATTCGCCTGACCAATGTTGGTTTGTCACTGAAAACAACCATTGATCAGTTCCGTGAACAAGTTCAGAATATTGAATAGAGAAATCATGATTAAAAACATTCAACGCCGTGGCTTGCTTTTGGTTCTGTCTTCCCCGTCCGGTGCCGGAAAATCAACCCTGTCGCGTTTGTTATTGAAAAAAGACGATAATATTACCTTGTCCGTGTCCATGACCACAAGAAGCCCCCGCACTGGCGAGCAGGACGGGGTTGATTATAACTTTGTCTCAACGGCTGAATTTGAAGAACTTGTATCGCGGGACGGTTTTCTGGAGCATGCCAAGGTGTTCGATAATTATTACGGCACCCCCGCCGCGCAAGTGGAGAAATCTTTGCAAGAAGGCCGCGATGTCCTGTTTGATATTGACTGGCAGGGCACGCAGCAACTATCCCAAAAAGTTGCCAAAGACCTTGTACGGGTCTTTATTTTGCCGCCCAGCAAGGCTGAACTGGAACGCCGCCTGAAAAACCGCGCGCAAGATAGTGCGGAAATTGTGGCCAAGCGCATGTCAAAGGCCAATCAGGAAATCAGCCATTGGGCGGAATATGATTATATTATCGTCAATGATGATCTTGAAACATCCGAGCGACA
>NVVM01000044.1 GCA_002402225.1 Alphaproteobacteria bacterium | reverse complement strand
CAGGCAAAGCATGGTATTTCGGTGAACAGCTGCACCAGCGGCCTTTATGCGGCAGTGGGGGCTGCGGGCGCGGGGCCCGGTGATGAGGTTATCGTCTCGCCCTATACCATGGCGGCCTCGGTGACGGCGGCGGTGGCCTTTAATGCCGTGCCGGTATTTGCCGATATTGATCCGAAGAACTTTTGCTTAAGCCCCGCGAGCATCCGCGCGAAAATCACGGAACGGACGAGAGCGATTATTGTGGTGCATCTGTTTGGTCACCCGGCGGATATGGACGAAATTATGGAAATCGCCTCGGCGCATAACATCACGGTGATTGAGGATTGCGCGCAGGCCCCTTGCGCAACCTATAAAGGGCGCCCTGTGGGAACTCTTGGCCATATGGGGGTATTTTCCCTTAATTATCATAAACATATTCATTCAGGCGAGGGCGGCATTATCGTCACCAATGACGATAATCTGGCGGATCGTCTGGCCTTGATCCGCAATCATGCTGAGGCCGTTGTGAATGGCCGCGAAGTTGATAGTCTGGTCAATATGGTCGGTTTTAATTTCCGTCTTGGCGAAATTGAATCCGGCATTGCGCGCATTCAGCTCTCCAAAGCAGCGGATYTTGTGAACCGCCGCCGGAAAAATATGGATTATTTTAACCGGAATCTGCCTGAGGTTGCCGGCTTGAGTATTTCATCCGCTGCGGATTATGTGGAACATTCTTATTATGCGGGGGTTTTTAATTTTGATGCGGCGGCGGCCGGAATATCCCGCAGTTTATTGATCAAAGCCCTGCATGCGGAATTGCCGGAAACCAAAATGCGTAAAGGTCATGGCCCGCTCATTGGCGGCGGTTATGTGAAGCCTGTTTATCTGTATCCCATGTTTCAAAAGCAGATCGCTTATGGTGAGCTTGGCTGCCCTTTTAAATGCCCCCATTATAAAGGCGAGGTGAATTATAGCGCAGGTATCTGCCCCGAAACCGAAAAGGCCCATGCCACCATCATCACCCATGAATATATGCAGCCTTCTTTGTCCGAGAGCGATATAGACGATGTGTTGTCCGCTTTTGAAAAGGTTGCTGATAATATGGATGATCTNAGGCGGCATGAATCTGCTTCTTAAATTCTGGCATGTGTGGAATAGTCACTGAATGAAAAAAAATATYCAAAAATTTAACTTTAATACCGTNCCCAATATGGGCCGGKGCGGCATACTTCACACAGATTTCTGGTGGAGTATGTTGCCAGAATTTGAACGTATAAATGAGCGGCTTCTTAAAGAGATCGCGGATCATAAAGCAGACGTGCCAGAAACAGATAAATTTTCCAACCCCGGGTGCTGGCGGGGGTATCGGGAATATCAGGATTGGCACTATATTCGTGATTTTGTCATTCATAAGCTCAAACTTGTTCACAAACATTATATCGGCATTGGCGCCCCTTGCGCGCCTTTGGAAGATATGCCCCATGATAAATTTGATTTTGAACTTTGGACCAATGTGAATGATCCGGGCAGCAGCAATATCATTCACACGCATTCCAAATGGCATTGGTCCGGCGTCTATTATGTGCAGGGGCGCGATACTGGAAAAATTGGCTTTTACAGCGGCCCCTATTTAAATCAGCAAATCGTCAAAGGCCTGCCTTTTGGTCAGTCCTTTACGGTGGAACCTGTGGATGGATTATTGCTGTTGTTCCCCAGTTACCTCCTGCATGAGGTGCTGGTAAATTCGTCTTCGAAACAAAGAATAAATCTGGTTTTCAATATTAAAATAGATTTTTAAATAACATCATATCAAACACGTAAAATTATTATCAGGATAAAGRYWTTATAAATGACAACGCTTGTGGAACTTGAACAAAAGGCGCAGAATTTTCTGACGCAGGGGGATATGGAAAAAACAATGCAGGTTTGCCATGAAATTTTAAAAGAGAATCCCCGTCATGACCATGCCCTTGACGCGCTGTCTCAATATGAAATGGCTCAGGGAAATTTTTCAGAAGCGGAGAAACATTTTTCGGTTTTGAGTGAATCTTACCCTGAAAATGCAATTTTTATGACGAAACTTGGATATGTTCAGGAGAAACAAAACATGCTTGATCAGGCTCTCGCAACATATCTTGCCTGTTACGCGCTCTATCCTGAAAATGCGGTTATATTGCTTTATATTGGCCATTTGCATTTCCTGAAAGAGGATAAAAACAAAGCCGCCGAGATATTTTCCCTGGCAGAAGAGATTGATGAAAATATTCTAAATGCACATCTAAATCCGCAAATGGGTGAAATAATAAGTCACCGGTCCAGGATTGCGCGGCAAGTGATGCATGAAATACTCACCGACCTTCATTTGGAGACCATTCAAAAAATAGATCGGGGCGGGGATTTAAAAAGAATATCTGATGCCGTCTGGCCCCAAATTGATGTGAGAAATTTTGAATATGCCCAGGAGACGCAGAAGCCTTTTTTATTTTATATTCCAGATTTGCAGGCCGTGCCCTATTTTAAAAGGGAAAAGCTTGGCTGGGCCCATGCCATTGAGTCAAAYTTTGACGAGATTAAGCAAGAAGTTATGGAAAATTTGGATATAGAAGGTGACGGCCAGCCATATTTAGACCCTGAAATACCCTTGGTTGGGGAAGAATGGGATAAAATTAAAGGCAAAATGGCCTGGGGGTCTGTTCATCTTTATAAGCAGGGSCAGCCAAATGCGGAGGTCATTGCCAAATTCCCGAAACTGAATAAAATTCTCAGTGAAGTCCCGTTATGTATTCTCGGCGGAAACCCGTCTGAAATATTCATTTCCATATTGCAACCAGAAATAAAAATCCCGCCGCATTTCGGCGTTGCCAACAGTGTTTTAACCGTTCATTTCCCATTGGTGGTGCCAGAGGGATGCAGCTTGCGGGTAGAAGATCATGTTTTGATGCAGAAAGAGGGTGAAATACTGGCTTTTGATGATAGCTATGACCATGAAGCGGGCAACCCGGGCAAGACGGCGCGAATCGTTCTGATTTTTGAGGTTTGGCATCCGGACTTAACGGAACCAGAGCAGAAGGCGATTACCGCGACATTTGCCTCCCGAACAAAATGGCTCGACGGCAGGTCGGTCAAATAATATTTTTTTACAGCCCTATTGATAGAAATTATCTATGAGAGGGATAAATATTAGTGATTTTATCTATGTATAATATTGCTATAAACTGGATTTTATTGACATAAAGGATGTGAGAAATAGATGACGATCATTCAATCCACTATCGACGTTAAGTCACCAGAATATTTATCCAATCAAAAGGCCATGGCGGAAATTGTCAGCGATTTGAAAAATAAACTGGCGATGATCGAAGGCGGCGGCGGCGCGAAATATTGCCAGCGTCATCTGGATCGGGGAAAGCTTTTGCCCCGTGACCGGGTTAACCGCCTGCTGGATAAAGGCTCGGCCTTTCTGGAATTCTCCCAGCTTGCGGCCTTTGACATGTATAGCAAAGATGTCGCCGCCGCAGGGATTATCACGGGCATTGGCCGGGTCAGCGGCCTGGAATGTGTCATTATTTGCAATGATGCGACGGTTAAGGGCGGAAGTTATTTTCCCATGACCGTCAAAAAACATCTTCGCGCGCAAGAGGTTGCCGAACAAAATAACCTGCCCTGTATTTATCTGGTCGATAGCGGCGGGGCCAATTTGCCAAGTCAGGATGAGGTTTTTCCCGACAAAAATCATTTTGGCCGGATTTTTTACAATCAGGCCAATATGTCTGCCAAAGGCATTCCCCAAATTGCGGTGGTCATGGGGTCATGTACGGCTGGCGGCGCCTATGTGCCGGCCATGAGCGATGAAAATGTCATTGTGAAAGAGCAAGGCACAATTTTTCTGGCAGGCCCGCCTTTGGTCAAGGCGGCGACCGGCGAAGTGGTGTCGGCAGAAGATTTGGGCGGCGGCGATGTTCATACCCGTATTTCCGGTGTGGCCGATCATCTGGCGCAGGATGATAATCACGGACTTGAAATTGCCAGAATGATCGTTGGTAACCTGAACCGTAAAAAAACCAACCAACTGGCCATGAAGGAAAGTCGGGATCCGGCATATGATCCGTCCGAATTACACGGCATTGTCCCGCCCGACCTGAAAACGTCGTATGACGTGCGTGAGGTGATTGCCCGTATCGTTGACGGCAGCGAGTTTGATGAATTTAAAAAACGTTACGGCACGACAATCGTCTGCGGCTTTGCGCATATTTACGGCATGCCCGTCGGGATTGTGGCCAATAACGGCGTGATCTTTTCTGAATCGGCTTTGAAAGGCGCACATTTTGTGGAGCTTTGCAATCATCGGGGGATCCCCTTGATTTTCTTGCAGAATGTCACGGGGTTTATGGTTGGCCAGAAATATGAATCCGGCGGCATTGCCCGGGACGGCGCAAAATTAGTGACGGCGGTTTCCTGCGCGCAGGTGCCAAAATTCACAATTATCATTGGCGGCTCTTTTGGGGCGGGCAATTATGGCATGTGCGGGCGGGCGTTTAATCCGCGTTTCCTGTGGATGTGGCCCAATGCGCGGGTGTCGGTCATGGGCGGCGAGCAGGCGGCGAATGTTTTATCCACGGTCAAGCGGGACGGCATCGAACGGCAGGGCGGAACATGGAGCGCGCAAGAAGAGGAAGCGTTTAAAAAGCCCATCGAAGAACAATATGAACATCAGGGCCATCCCTATTATGCCTCGGCACGGCTCTGGGATGACGGGGTGATTGATCCTGTGGATACGCGCCGTGTTTTGGGCCTTGGCTTATCGGCAAGTTTGAATGCCCCCTTCGGGCCAACCACATACGGCGTTTTCAGAATGTAGGCCCAGAATTATAGGCTGCAATATAGATATGTGCGATTAAAGGAAATGAGATGACCAATACAACAGTGATTCTTGATCGGGATGATGATGGTATTGCCTGGGTCACTTTAAATCGGCCAGAGGTGCATAATGCCTTTGATGAAATGATGATCGCCCGGCTTCGCGAGATTTTTTATGAGCTGGAGCAGGATAATCATTGCCGGGCGGTGGTTTTGCGCGGGGCGGGAAAAAGCTTTTCTGCGGGCGCAGACCTTGACTGGATGAGACGGGCGGCGGATTTCTCCCATAATCAAAATCTGGCCGATGCGGAATATCTGGCGGCCATGCTCAATAGTCTGCACAGCCTGAATAAGCTGACCATCGCTTGCGTTCAGGGGGCGGCCATGGGCGGCGGTATCGGGCTTGTTTCCTGCTGTGATCTGGTTATTGCAGATATCAACACGACTTTTGCTTTGTCAGAGGTAAAAATTGGCCTGATCCCGGCGACGATCTCGCCTTATGTCTTGTCGGCCATGGGCGCGCGAAATGCGCGGCGGTATTTCCAGACCGGCGAAAAATTCAAAGGCCAGAGGGCTTATGAATTGGGCCTTGTTCATGAATTGACCACATCTGAGGAAGAAATGGCCGGACAATTAAAGGTTATGCTTGATCACATGCGTACGAACGGCCCCCTTGCCATGCGTGAGGCCAAGCGGCTGATTATGGATTACGCGGGCGCGCCGTTAAGTGCGAAAATCATGGCGGATTCAGCCGAACGCATTGCCGCCATACGCTCCCGCCCGGAAGCAAAAGAAGGCCTGAAGGCTTTTTTAGAGAAAAGAAAACCGGGCTGGATATCCCATAACAATAAAACTGGTGAGGACAACGCCTGATGTTCAGTAAAATACTCATTGCCAACCGGGGCGAGATTGCCTGCCGGGTGATCGAAACCGCACAAAAAANCGGCATTCATACCATTGCGGTTTATTCTGATGCGGACAGCACAGCCCGTCATGTGCGCCTTGCGGATGAGGCCCATCATATTGGCGGGCCGGCGGCAACGGACAGTTATCTGTTGGGGGATGTCATTCTGGAGGTGGCAAAGCATGCGGGGGCAGAGGCCATTCATCCAGGCTATGGATTTTTATCCGAAAATGCGGAATTCTCCGAGGCCTGCGCAAAAGCGGGCATTACTTTTATCGGCCCAAGCGCAGATAGTATCAGGTCTATGGGCCTGAAAGATAAAGCCAAAGACATTATGAGCCGCGCGGGCGTCCCTGTGGTGCCGGGCTATCAAGGCGAAGACCAAACACCGTTAAAATTGCAAAAACAGGCCGGTCAAATCGGCTATCCAGTGTTGATCAAGGCGGTTGCCGGCGGCGGCGGAAAGGGCATGCGGCTGGTGGAAAAGCCGGATGATTTCATTTCTGGTCTGGAAAGCTGTCAGCGCGAGGCGGCGGCATCCTTTGGCAATGCCCATGTCTTGATCGAAAAATATTTAACCAAGCCGCGTCATATTGAATTGCAGGTTTTTGGCGATAGCTTCGGTGATGCGGTTTACCTGCATGAGAGGGATTGCTCCCTTCAGCGCCGTCATCAAAAAGTGGTCGAGGAAGCGCCGGCCCCCGGCATGTCGGATAAAATGCGCCGTGCCATGGGCGATGCGGCGGTGAAGGCGGCCAAAGCCATCGGCTACTGCGGTGCGGGAACCATAGAATTCATTGTCGATGTACAGAATGGGCTTGAGGATGCGCCCTTTTATTTCATGGAAATGAACACCCGATTGCAAGTGGAACATCCGGTGACAGAATTGATCACAGGGCAGGATCTTGTGGAATGGCAATTGCGCATTGCGGCAGGGGAAGCTATCCCGCTTAAACAAGAAGACATCCCGCTCATTGGCCATGCTTTTGAGGTGCGGCTTTATGCGGAGGATCCAGAAAATAATTTTCTGCCGCAAACCGGTAAGATCACGCATTTCTCCAGCCCGCCGCAGGATGCGCATTTTCGTATGGATACGGGCGTAGAAGCGGGGGATGAGGTCAGCATCTATTATGACCCGATGATTGCCAAACTGATTGTTTGGGATATTGACCGGCAGGGCGCACTTCGCCAAATGAGCCGCGCCTTGGCTCATACGGCGGTATCCGGCCTGAAATGTAATCTTGAATTTCTGGGTAATATCATCCGCCATCCGGCCTTTGCGGCGGCGGATCTGGACACGGGTTTCATCGAACGTTTTAAGGGTGATTTACTGCCCGAAGATAATAAGGCCGACCCTAATATTCTGGCCCTTGCCGCCATGGCGGAACTTGCCCCCCGCAGCATAGGGGGGGATCCATGGGATTTTACCGATGGCTGGCGCATGAATCTTGATCTGAAGACGACATTGACATTCATTGATCATGATGAGAAACGAGATGTGAAGGTCGTTTACAGGGCGGGCGGGTTTTGCCTGACCATTGAAGGTAAAAACCATGACGTAAAAATATTACAGCAGACGGGTGCCGCGCTGGATATTGCAGTGGATGGTCAAAAAATATCGGCCAAAGTCATTCAGGATGGTCAGGATTTAACCCTGTTTTATAATGGAACGGTATCTTACCTCCATCATTTTCTGGCGGGGGCAGAGGGCGAAGATGAAAGCGGCGGCAGCGGCGTTATCGTCACCCCGATGCCGGGCAAGGTGACGCAAATCATGATCAATGATGGCGATCTTGCGGCGCTGGGGCAACCGCTTATGATCCTTGAGGCCATGAAAATGGAACATACCATCAAGGCGCAGRTKGCSGGCARRATAGAMGGYTTTAGCCTGAMTGTCGGSGATCAGGTCKCGGACGGGGAAATTYTRATYCGCATTATTGAGGATCAGGAATGACGGCCCCCKSASATAWCRSYCYKKMTSMRKWRRGRMCRYSYGMTSRCMYRYAWMMKRRNAGAARRMMTGRTKCCGACMGRSGTMAWMAWCRRKSYGMKYSWKCTKCKGGTCGCTGCGGGCCTTTGTAAAATTGAAGCCACCAGTTTCGTCTCCCCCAAATGGGTGCCGCAAATGGGGGACAATGCGCAGGTTATGGCGGGAATCTCTCATCTTTGCGGTATCTCGGGCGTTGATTTCTCCGTTTTGACGCCAAATTTGACAGGCTATGAGGCGGCGGTATCTGCGGGCGCGCGGGAGGTGGCCATCTTTGGCGCGGCTTCTGAAAGTTTCAGCCAGAAGAATATCAACTGTTCCATTTCAGAAAGCCTTGAGCGTTTCGCCGCCGTCATGGATCGGGCAAAGGCCGAAAATATCGCTGTGCGCGGTTATGTTTCCTGCGTGGTTGCCWGCCCGTATGAAGGGGCCATTGATCCAGAGATTGTCGCTGATGTTGCGGCAAAAATGATWCATATGGGCTGTTATGAGGTTTCGCTCGGC
The DNA here is from genome assembly GCA_002402225.1 of Alphaproteobacteria bacterium. Lineage (GTDB taxonomy): Bacteria > Pseudomonadota > Alphaproteobacteria > Sphingomonadales > Emcibacteraceae > Paremcibacter. The sequence goes on along the minus strand of NVVM01000044.1, from coordinate 13,592 downwards.
GATACCATCGGGGCGGGCACCCCAAAAGATATCCGGCAGTTGTTAACGGCGACGGGGGCCCGCGTGCCAATATCAAAACTGGCCCTGCATTGTCATGATACCTAWGGTCAGGCTCTGGCCAATATTCTRGCCGCTATTGAGATGGGCATATCGGTGATCGATAGCGCGGTCGGGGGGCTGGGCGGCTGCCCCTATGCGGGCAATAAATCTGGGGTAGCTTCAGGAAATGTGGCGACCGAAGATGTGCTTTATATGCTGAATGGCATGGGGATAAAGACCGGTGTTGACCTCGATAAAATCATTGAGGCCGCATGGTATATATCAGATTTTCTGGGCCGCCCGCCCGCCTCAAAAGTCGCGGTGGCTCTACAAAAAAATACATAAAGGACTTACAATGGTTTCCTATCCGACATTGAATTTTAATCTGGGCGAAGATATTGATATGCTGCGGGATACGGTCGCAAGCTTTGCGGCCAAGGAATTAGCGCCGATCGCTGCCGATATTGACAGCAGCAATGAATTTCCGGCGGGTTTCTGGCGCAAGATGGGTGACCTTGGCATATTGGGCGTGACCGTGGGCGAAGACTATGGCGGGGCGGGCATGGGCTATCTTGCCCATACCATCTGTATGGAAGAAATCTCCCGCGCCTCGGCCAGTGTCGGCCTGAGCTACGGTGCCCATTCCAATCTTTGCGTCAATCAAATCAAGCGCAATGGCACGGAGGCACAAAAGAAAAAATATCTGCCAAAGCTGATCAGCGGCGAACATGTGGGGGCCCTTGCCATGAGCGAGTCCGGGGCCGGATCAGATGTGGTCAGCATGAAGCTTCGGGCGGAAAAGAAGGGCGATCGCTATATCCTGAATGGCACAAAAATGTGGATCACCAATGGCCCGGATGCCCAGACTTTGGTGGTCTATGCCAAGACCGATATGGCCGCTGGGCCGCGCGGTATTACCGCTTTCATCGTTGAGAAAAACTTCAAAGGATTCTCTGCGGCGCAGAAGCTTGATAAGCTTGGTATGCGCGGTTCCAACACCTCTGAACTGGTGTTTGAGGATTGTGCGGTTCCCGAGGCAAATATTCTGGGGAAAGTTGATGGCGGCGTGCGGGTTTTAATGTCCGGCCTTGATTATGAACGGGTTGTCCTGTCCGGCGGGCCTCTTGGCATTATGCAGGCCTGCCTTGATGTGGTGCTGCCCTATATTCATGACCGCAAGCAGTTTGGYACGSCCATYGGKGAATTTCAGCTGATGCAGGGCAAGATTGCYGAYATGTATACCGAACTTGCCGCTTGCCGGTCCTATGTTTATGCGGTGGCGGCGGCCTCTGACCGGGGCGAAACCACCCGCAAAGATGCCGCAGGCTGCATATTATATTCCGCAGAAAAAGCCACTCAGATGGCCCTGCAAGCCATWCAGGCCCTTGGCGGCAATGGCTACATTAATGAATTTCCGGCCGGGCGATTGTTGCGCGATGCCAAGCTTTACGAGATCGGCGCCGGCACCAGCGAAATCCGCCGCATGCTCATCGGACGTGAATTGTTTGGCGAGACGATGTAGACAAGCCGTTTGTTTATAGAGTAGGCTCATAATAATGTTAAAATCTAAATCATATTCCCTTTACGGGCAGATAACAGGAGAAAACACATGAGCAATGGGTCACTTTATGAACGTTTGGGCGGTTATGATGGCATAACGGGGTTTTGTAATGATCTCTTGCCCCGGTTGCAGGGTGACGATATTTTGGGTCGTTTCTGGCAAAACCGTGGCACTGACGGTATTGAAAGAGAAAAACAGCTTCTTATCAATTATATCTGTGAAAATGCCGGCGGGCCTGTTTATTATACGGGCCGTGACATGCTTCAATCCCATAAAGGCATGAATATCAGCGAGGATGACTGGACGATCTTCCTTGGCCATGCCGGGGCCACCATGGAAGCCCTTGGCGTGCCAGAAGCCGAATGTAATGACGTGGTTGCTTTCGTGCTTAGCCTTAAAGATGATATTGTCGGCGTTTAAGGTATTTTCCCTAATCCTCCACCATAACATTATCCCTTGATATTATCCCTTAACATTATCTCGGGGCCGTATATTGCCATCCTGGGAGAGCAGGATGGCGATGGGTTTGGTTTTGGGGAACTGGGAGAAGATGATCATCAGGATCACGGTGAAGGGCACGCTTAAGAACATGCCGGCAATGCCCCAGATGCTGCCCCAGACCGCCAGGGATAACATGACCACAAGCGGGCTTAGGTTCAGGCTGCTGCCCATTAATTTCGGCTCCAGAATATTTCCGATGATCAGTTGAATGCCCACCAGCGAGGAAATCACAATCAGGAAGGGCGTGAAAGTGTCAAACTGCACGAGGCTGAGCAGCGCCGGAAATAAAACCGCCAGCATGGAGCCTACCGTTGGGATAAAATTGAGCAGAAAGATAAAGAAGGCCCAGAAGCTGGCATTATTAACCCCGACCGTGACCAGCACGATATAGCAGGCCCCGCCGGTCAGGGCGCTGACGAATGTTTTGACGCCAATATAGGTTTTCACATCACGGGAAATATGTTCAAGAATATTAAACACTGTTTCGCGATGTTGTGAGCCTTCCAGCAAACGGCTGAGCTTAACGTTGAAATATTTCTGTTCCAGCATTAAAAACAAGACATAGATCAAAATCAGACTGGCGCTGCCCGCAAGGGAAGCCAGCGTTCCCGCAAGATTGGTGATGAAGGGGGTTAAATTTACCTGATGAATTAATTGGGCGAAATTGGGTTCTTCTTTAATGCCCACCAAGGCAAAAACCTTTGCCGTTAATTTGATGAAATTTTCCTGATAAACCGGGGCGGCTTCCCGAACCTCAACAATATTGCTGCTGATCATGCCGAAAAGAAAATTTAAGATCAGAACGATGGTCAAGAGCGATGCGATATAACTTACCACCTTTGGGATATGCCATTTGCCGATGGGGATTTTATGATAATAATCGGACAGAATATTGATCAGATACCAGATCACAATACTGATCATAAAGGGCACCATAAGGTCGCGGCCAATGACCATAATATATACTGTCAGGGAAATTAACCCCAATCCGCCCGCATAAGATAAAACGCCCATTATACTCTCCCGCTTTTTTATTAAATTTATGATTGAATTGTCCTGTTTTGCAAGGGAAAGGTCAAGCTATGTTTTATGGCCCGTGAGGCGGTAAATGCAATCATCAATAGAAAACCGGCAATAATATTCATTGAATGGCCTTGATTAATACTTATTTATACCTATTATAGGCAAGTCTGAGTCGTCAGGCAATAGGGAATGATATATTATAAGGGGTGACATATAATGTCAGTTTATCCACATAAAACAGAAATAGGTAGAGCAGATTCCATCGTCAATAAAGCGGGGCCTTGCGAGGAAAACACGACGATCAAATCATTTAAAAATAAGCGAATAGCGCGCAAGAAAGCCCGGCAGAAACGAAATATAGAMAGAWTGCTTTCTTTGCCTGCTTCAGGGYRKAAYACGGGYGTGCCRSAGACGTCATATATTGGCCCKACACCYGAAACCAAGGRYAAATTGAGGCCGGATCCATTGGTTCTTTTCCATAAGAAGAATATCCTGAACAGTGAGCAAATATGGGCATTACAGCGTATAAGGCGGGCTATAAAAATCATAACGGATGGCACAGGTGTGCGTACATCACATTTCACAGACGCTGCGGTGCAAACAAGCCGTTTTGTGCCTGAGAGCGAAAGTGAATATGAAATTAAAATCAAGAATCATTATTGTGACTGGATGGATCGAATGACAGCAGAGCGCCTTCAGGCGGGGCCAATATTGGACATTATTATTGACGAAATGTCCCTCAGCGCGGTTGATCGGAAATGGGGCAAGCGCAAAGGTTGGGCCAAGGGGCATCTACAGGCCTCTTTGACGCTTTACAGCGGTTTTTCACATCTTATCAATAGGATTAGATAGGAGTTATTATCATGAAAAAAACAAACAATAGGATAAGTGAGTATTTTAGCCTTTGGGAGCTGACCCGCAGTGCTATCGCCTTGCGTCATGGCATCCCCAATATTCCTGAGGCGCGGGAGATTGAGAGATTAACGCAGCTTGCCAAATATATTCTGGAGCCGGTACGGCAAAATTTCGCCATCCCCTTCAGCCCGTCCAGCAGGTTCCGGGCACCAGAGGTAAACCGTCTGGCCGGGTCGAAGCCAACGTCGCAACATATTCTGGGACAAGCCGCAGATTTTGAAATCCCGACCATAGGAAATCGCGCCCTTGCGGATTGGATCAAGGATAATCTGGATTTTGATCAATTGATTCTGGAATTTCACCAACCGGATGCCCCGAAAAGTGGATGGGTTCATTGTTCATACAGGGCGAATGATAATCGAAAACACTGCCTGATTTTTGATGGCAGAAATTATAAGGAATTTTAAAATGGGACTATTTTCTAAAATATTTGGCGGGCCGGCCATTGATGCGGTATCGGCGGTGGGCAATGTGGTTGACCAGCTTTTTACCAGTGACGAGGAAAAGGCGCAGGCCGCCATCCTCATGGCAAAAATTCGTCAGAAACCACAGTTGCTGCAAGCGGAAATAAATCGGGTTGAGGCCGGTCATCGCTCGCTTTTCGTTGCGGGCTGGCGGCCTTTCATTGGCTGGGTCTGCGGGCTCGGGTTTTTATGGGCCTTTTTGTTGCATCCTTTGTTTGAATGGATTGTGGCGGTTCGCGGCCTCGGCATTTCGCCGCCCGGAATTGYCACGGATAATATGATGGAACTGGTGTTGGCTCTGCTTGGCCTTGGCACCCTGCGCAGTGTTGAGAAAATGACCGGCCGCACGAAATGATATCGCGACTCATCATAAACTTTATGGTTGCAATAGGCCGCTCAATAAGGGAAACTTAGTGTAATTATTAAAATAGAATTTTAAGGGGATATCCTATCATGAAAAAAACACTCATTGGCCTTGTTGTCATTATACTTATTGTGGTTGGCATTGCGGTATACGGCGCATCGCAATCAGAGACCATCATTCGTACGGCAGTATTGGAATATGCGCCCAAGGCCACGGGGTCTGATGTTTCCCTTGATAAGGTTAGTGTTTCTTTGCTGGGCGGCAGCGCGGGGCTTTCGGGATTGACTGTCGGTAATCCGGCGGGCTTTAAATCCGATCATGCCTTTAATCTTGGTAATATGTCCGTGATGATTGACCTGAAATCCCTGACCCAAGATGTGATTCGTATCAAAGAGGTGCGCATAGACGGGGCGGATTTGATCTATGAAATCGGCACCAAGGGCAATAATATTGGCAAAATTCAAAAAAATATTGAGGCCTATACCCAAAGTCTTGGTCTTAAGGCGTCTGAGGACAGCACAGCCAAATTTATCGTCGATCATATTTATATCACCGGCACCAAGGTAAAGTTGGCCAGTGATCTTTTGGGCGGCAAGGGCGCGGCATTAGCCCTGCCGGATATACATCTTAAAAATATCGGCACAGAAGACAAGGGCGCCACCGCAGGCGAAGTTGGCACGGCAGTATTCGGCGCGATCAATAAAGGCCTTGGCAAAATTGTGACCAAGGATATGCTCAACAAAGGCCTGAAAGACGTGAAGAAAAAAATTGGCGATCTTTTTAAATAACCGTTTAATCTTTTGACGGGATTTGGCGGGCCGCTATCCATTTGCATGATTTTCTCTGTGGCTTTTCATTTGGGGCAGCGGCAATGGATGAAAGGAAGTCTCCCTGATTTATGACGTGGTGGATAAATTAAGATTTGAACTGGAAACACGGCTTTAGGGTATTTATACGGATGGTGTAAATGTATTTATTTTGCTTATAATGCTAGGAATAATGTTTTTTCTATTTGAGCCTAATCGTTCAGCCCATTGATGTATTCCCGTTTTGTTAGAATTTATATCGTCAGCAACTAATCCTGAAAACTCACTATCCGATAGTAAGGCATAGTAAATAATTTTCTGTATATAAAATGTTGAGTTATTTTTTTCCATTTCAGAAAAGCGATATTCTTCATAGATAGCGTCGTAGGTTGTCGTTTTATTTGCAAGACCGCTGTATAATATTGGTTCTGTAATTTTTATTACGGTTAGTAACACTATTAAGGAGGAAGGGGTGGTTTGTCTCTGAAAGCCATTCTCATTATTGGGGAATGATCCGAAGTATAGCGTTAATAAAATAAATATTTTTTCCATCTGCCTCAAAGATAAACCTAAGTGATTTGCAATATTTTTTATATCATCAAGGCCACGCGGTTGATTTAGTCCTTGATATTTATTTAAGGCGTGGCTTTTATACAAGTGATCACAATATTTGGTAATATCGCTATAACTAATATTGGATTCTGCCTGTTTTTTAGGGAGGGTTGTTTCAATATGGATGAATTTTTGTAAATAAGTAGAGGCATCTAATCCTTGGCCATAAACACATTTCAGGGCCTCAATTAGCTGTTCTTTATGCATAACCAGGATAAAAAACACATTTTTCGTTGAAAAAATATGTTTAACTTTTTCGATTAATGCAACTGCATAGGATGGCTTACAACGGTCTAATTCATCAATGATAATGATTAGTGGTTTTTTATTTTCCTCATTATCACCTTTAGAATTATTACCTTCAGAAATTTTTGTGAGAATTTCTTTGAAAGACTTAATTAACTCTTTTTCCCCACTGTATGAAGTCAGTCTTTCTTCCAAGACGTTAATGGCTGTATCAGAGAGGACCTCAGTTATTTTCTCTTTCATATCGTCAAGATCATCAATGGTATTAAAAGAGATTTTTTGGATAGTATAATTTGCGGCTAATGAAGACAATAATGTACCTATCCCTTTTGCCTTATCCAATATACCTGTGTGGTTCAAATTGGCATTTTTGGCATAATCAATTATTGCGCCGGCAATAGGGATAAAAGGATCATCGTTAAAATCATTTTCAAATGCGTTAATATAAATATTTGGTATTTTATTTTGTTCGCAATTTAGCAATCCTTGCCACATTTTTATAAAAGTTGTTTTTCCTTCACCCCATTTTGCATCAAGTGAAATTATTAATTCATCTTCTGAGTTTTGTATGAGGTTAATCAAAGCATCACCAAAGGGTTTTCGCTCAAAAAGGCAGTATTTGAAGGGGGCCTCATCTGGAATATCGGGTGTTGGTAAAATTAATTTCATGCGCCTTGTCCAGAAAGTTGTGCCTATTCAGCATAATACAATTAAATATCTAGAAGTTCACTATTTTTCTCCGTCACTCCTGCGAAGGCAGGAGTCTAGGCCTTTTTGAGGAAACTGGATTCTCTACCTGCGTGGTCATGACGAAGGGGGATCGGGAATGACGATAGGGAGGCTGTGTCCCTGCTCGTCACCCTAAATTTGTTTGACGTGAGCGGCTGCTTCGCGAACAGGGGCCATGTCTGAAATATCTCGATATTGGACAGATGGATTCTGAAACAAGTTCAGAATGACGGTATAACCAAGGGCGGGGATATTCCATTGGTGACCTTTGCGCCTGTTTATGTTACCTCCTTTTTATGAAGAATATTTCCAACAGGGCCGTGCGGACGTCAAGCCGGGTGCGGGCGGTTCTGGGGCCGACGAATACGGGGAAGACTCATTTGGCAGTAGAGCGAATGCTCGGTCATTCAACGGGCATGATCGGCTTGCCGTTGCGCCTTCTCGCGCGGGAAATATATGACCGGGTGGTGAATTCGCCGCAGAATCCTGCGGGCAAGAATGCCGTGGCTTTAATCACGGGAGAGGAAAAGATCATTCCGCGCAACCCCCGCTTCTGGATTTGTACGGTGGAAAGCATGCCGGTGAATAAAACGGTGGCCTTTCTAGCTGTTGATGAAATTCAACTGGCGGCGGATCCGGCGCGCGGCCATGTTTTTACCGACCGGTTGATGCGGGCGCGGGGGACAGAGGAGACCATGTTTTTAGGCTCTGAAATCATTGCGCCGCTCATGCGCCGCTTTGTGCCGGACGCGGAATTTTCAAGCCGGCCCCGTTTTTCCCAATTGATCTATACCGCGCCAAAAAAACTCAGCCGCCTGCAAAGAAGAACTGCTCTTGTCACTTTTTCGGCCCATAATGTTTATGGTTATGCGGAAATGCTGCGCCGGAGCAAGGGCGGGGCCGCGGTGGTCATGGGGTCCTTAAGCCCAAGAACCCGCAACAAGCAGGTTGCGCTGTATCAGAACGGCGATGTGGATTATCTGGTGGCGACCGATGCCATTGGTATGGGGCTGAATATGGATATTGACCATATCTGCTTTGCGGGGACGGCAAAATTTGATGGCCGGCGCATGCGCAGCCTTACCGCATCCGAGGTCGGGCAGATTGCGGGCCGCGCGGGCCGTTACATGAATGGCGGCAGTTTTGGCGGTCTTTTGGACGGGGACGGTATGCAGCCGGCTTTAAGTGACGGCATCATTCATGCGGTGGAAAATCATCAATTCGCCCCCTTGGCCATTCTGGAATGGCGCAACAGCGCGTTGGATTATAATCACCCGTCGGCACTGATTCGCTCCCTTGATGCCGCGCCGGACAGAAAAGGGCTGACCCGCACTCAGGAAAATATTGATTTGACGTCATTACGCCGCCTGATAAAAAGGCCTGATATTCGTCCCATGCTCGGCGGCCCGGCGGCCCTGAAAAGCCTGTGGGAAGTCTGTCAGATACCGGATTTTCGCAAGGTCTCGGATGACGAGCATATCCGGATAATTTCTCATATTTATCGGCAGATTTCTGCGGATAAGGCCGTGATTGACCCGGACTGGCTGACCCGCCAAATCATGCCTCTGGATAACCTTAACGGGGATGTGGATACATTGTCTGCGCGTATTGCACATATCCGGACCTGGACCTATATTTCCCACCGTAGCCTATGGTTCGATGATGCAAAATATTGGCAAGAATTAACAAGAGATATTGAAGACCGCCTATCAGATGCGCTACATGAACGGTTAACACATCGGTTCGTGGATCGACGCATATCAGTTTTAATGAGAGAATTACGCCAAAAAGGAAGTTTAATGACAAATATTGATGAGAATGGCAGCATTTTTGTAGAAGGCCATTTTATCGGTACCTTGGAAGGGTTCCAGTTTAAAGAGGACGCGTCCGCTTTCGGCGAGGACAGCAAGATACTCCGCGCGGCGGCAGATCAGGTCTTGAGCGAAGAGATCAGCAAAAAGGCAGAAGAATTGACAGAGGCCGAAGATGGTGAAATGAGCCTGATCCTTGGTAGTCCCATGACGAAGTCAACCATCAACTGGCGCGGCATTGCCATTGCTCGGGTGGCACCGGGCGATACGATTTTAGCCCCAAAAGCGGTGGTTACGCCTACGCCCCTATTACAGGGTGATGTTCTGACGCGGGTACAGGCCCGTGTGGAGCGCTGGCTTGCCAGTCATATAGGCGACATATTGGCGCCGCTTTTTTCCCTGCAAGAAGCGGTGAATGGGGCCAAGGATGGGGAAGGCAAAGACCTCATTGATGGTATGGCCCGGGGCATCGCCTTTCAGATGCTTGAAAAGCTTGGCACTATTCCGCGCGGCGCAATTGCCCGTGATTTTCGAGGTGTGGAGCGTGAAGGCCGCTTTCAAATGAAACAGTTGGGTATCTGGCTCGGTTCGGCAAGTTTATATATTCCAAGTCTGTTGAAACCGGCACCGGCCCAATTACGCTTATTCCTATGGGCGTTGTTTAATGATAAAGATATATTGCCGGATATTCCTGTGGCCGGGTTATGCACCATCGCCATAGATCAATCTGCGCCGCGCACATTTTATGAAATGTCTGGTTACCGCGTAGTTGGCAAAAATGCCGTGCGCCTTGATATGCTGGAACGATTGGCCAATGCGGCCCGCGATGTGTCGATGAAAGGCCCATTCCCGGCTGACCCCGATTTGATGAGCCTTGTGGGCACTAGCGGCGATGACTTTGCCGAAATTATGGCTGTTTTGGGATATGTCCGTAAAGAATATAGCCCGGAGGATGCGGCAAAAATAGCCGATGCCCGCACGGCGAAAGATACGCCTGCGCCTGAAAAGGTGGTTGCTGAAGAAAAGAACTCCGCTGGAGAAAATAAAACTGAAGAAGCGGCTAAGCCTGCACCAATAGAAAATGCCCCAGATAAACCAGAAGATAAACCAGAAGATAAATCAAAAGACAAGCAAAAAAATGCCGATATAGAAGAAACGATCATTCCGGAAAAAATATTCCTGTTCAGCCATCAGCCCTACCAAAAATCGCCGCAACGCGGCGTTAAAAATGATAAGGTTGAACGCACGCCGGAAGGCCGAAAAATTGTCTATAAAGCCCGTGACAATAATCATGCCCGAAAGCCTGTTCATGGTAAGGCAAGAAATAATAATGACGGGCCGAAAAAACCTTCTGGGAAAAAATTTGGTGGCAAGCCTGCAAAACGTCAGGTAGTGGCCGATCCCCATAGCCCGTTCGCGGCGCTGGCGGGATTGAAGGATCAGCTTAAATCAAAAAAATCATGATAGAAGAATAGCGTTATGCCTGACCCGGACGTCTCAAACCAAAGAGTTGATATCTGGCTCTGGCATGCGCGATTTTTTAAAACACGCACCCTGTCCAGTAAAATCTGCCGGGCNGGCAAGGTTCGTCTCAATGGCCTGAAAATCACCAAGGCTAAAACGCCCATAATTGTGGGGGATATTTTGACATTCCCCCAAGAGAAGAAGATTAGAATTGCCAAAATTTTGGCCTTTAACCATCGGCGCGGCCCTGCGCCCGAAGCGCGGGCTTTATATGAAGACATGACACCGCCGCCAACAGAAATCAAAAGAATTGAAAAATCCAAGGTCGCGCTCAGAGACAGAGGGACAGGCCGCCCAACCAAAAATCAGCGGCGGGCCACCGACAGACTGAAAAATATATTCCCTGATTGAACAATTTTCTTTTGGCCTTTTTTGAAGCTGCGCTGTCTCTTTTGATCTTTTTTGAAGCTGCGCTGTCAAAGCCAGAGGCGAATAGGTAGAAATCTATCTATTCTTTAAATTTTTTAAAGTGTTTGCCATTATACTTCGATAGGTTTTATTAAGATAACTGACGGGACGTATGATGACCAGTCCATCAAAACTTCTTTTGTTAGCCACATGCGTTGCCGTTTTTGTGGCATATTTTGGGGATCAATTCATTGCCCTGTCCAATAAAGCGGGCGAGAGCATAAAAGAGGCGGCCCATAAGTCTTCTAATGAATTGGTTTATGAAAAAATAAATATGGCCGAATATAATGGTGATATTCGCGTGCCAATAGCGCATGATGGCCATTATTGGGTGAATATGGATGTKAACGGCATACCCGTTCGTTTTGTTGTGGACACGGGGGCCAGCCATATTTCCTTAAGCTATCAGGATGCCAGAAAAGCAGGCTTGGATCCTGAGTTTCTAAATTACGATAGGGCCYTTAAAACCGCCAATGGCGTAACCCGCAAAGCCGTCATCAACCTTGACCGTGTGTCGATGGACGCCATAGAAATGTCAAATGTTACCGCGTCGGTCTCGCAGCAGGGACAGATGGATGTATCATTGCTTGGCATGAGCTTCCTAAGCCGATTATCCGGTTTCATGGTGGAGGACGGCCAGCTTATTCTAAGGCCGTAAAATTGTTCAATTTGCGTTCTAATATATTGACAGCGTCAACATTAAAGTTGATAATCATGGCCCTTCAAAAACAGATATTGAATATAAGGCGCCGCGCAGGAGTTTCGTTTGACTAAAATATGTTGTCCACTGGCCAGAAAATCTTATCATCACGGTAATCTGCGCAAAACGCTGATTGACTCCGCTCTGGAAATATTAGAAGAGGGGACGTTGGCCGATTTAAGCCTGAGGGCTTTGGCCCGTAAGGCCGGCGTGTCCCAGACGGCGCCTTACCGGCATTTCGAAGATAAAGAAGCCCTGATCGCTGTACTTATAGAAGAGGGTATGCGCAAATTAGGCCAAGCTATGATGGAAATTATGGCGATGGGAATTCCGCCTGTTGAGCGCCTGCAGAAACTGGGTATGCGATATGTGGAATTCTCGGAAGCCTGCCCGGCGCATTTTAAAGTTATGTTTGAATATGAATTGGATAATTATGAAAAATACTGCGCGCTGCATGAGGTCTCTTCTCAGGGTTTTCAATGTCTTCGCGACACGGTTCTTGAGTGTCTTGCGCTGCCAAATGCGCGGGATATTGATCCGGCAGTCGCGCAGTTTTCAGCCTGGTCAATGGTTCATGGTCTCTCCGTACTATTAATGAATCAATCCTTGATGACGCATGTTAAAACTGATCATTTAATGACATTGGGGGAGAAACATCAGATCGCGGAACAGGTTACAAAACTCTTCAGCATATCGCTGATCAAATAAGGAAATATTATTGTGTCGATACTCAAAAAATTGAGCCGGTTGCTCGAAGGCCGATCTGCTGCCCCGGATCAGAAGGAAACTGGCAAAATCGGGGATGAAAAACTTGCAGCGGCGGCCCTGATGGTAGAAGTCGCCAGTCATGACGGACAGTTTTCACGTGTTGAGCGGGAGCATATCCTGCATCTTCTGGAACATAAACTGGGCTTGTCGTCAGCCGATGCGCTGGAACTTTTTGTCGAGGCACTTGCCGCGCAGAATGAGGCTAATCATATGCTCGGTTTCACGCGGAAAATAAAAGATCGGCGTGTGACCTTGTTCATGCACGATGATCACATCACGACTACGTGCCAACATCTCACCTTGATGTGTCACGCTCACCTCATCACCCGCTGCTACAAAAGCAAGCGGCGACGTCCAGGTCGGCAATGTTTTGGTATTGGCGGCAAGAAGCACCGGCGCCGCGGCCACAAGGTCTCCTTCGCCCGTTTCCAGCGAAGGGTCAGGGTTTTGATCTGCCACTTTTTCCTCCCTCTCAACACGCCACGTCAGCATGTCAGACCCATATGGCCACGTCCAGCGACCAGAGGAGGTCACTTTTTTGCACATGGCCGGTTCGAAATCAGACCGTAGAGGAGCGCACGCAAAAGGCCAGCGCCAATTCCCGGCCTCCTGACACCATTTGTCACCAGCGTTTGGTCATAAAGGATCGCGAGGGGGACGGGAAAGTCAGCGGTCCTGACAATTGCGTGAGCAGGGCTACACAAAACCACACCACTAGGACATCACCGTGAGGACATCGCCGGATTTTAAAGGTACCTGAAACCAGCTTAGTTGCACGGCACCACATTATCGGTGAGCAAGGTCCCGCCGAAATCAATCGTTCCGGTGAAAGTCGCCGCGCCCGTCGTCACACAAAGCGTCGGTGTATTCACCAGATTGTTTGTGTTTGCGCTACCATCAACAATTATGACCGGCGCTGCTGCCCCGCTAAACAGGAAGATTGAGGCGGTTCCGCCCCCCGTGGCAGACGTACCTTGAATGTCATTGCCGGTAAAGGTGAGCGTCACGTTCTCACGTGCCTCGACAACATTCTGTCCAATATTCCGCCAGATATTGTTGCTGAGCACAAGAGTGGCACCGGCCCCAACATCGGCCGCGTCAAAAGAAACATCGCGCACAGT
>NVVM01000043.1 GCA_002402225.1 Alphaproteobacteria bacterium | reverse complement strand
ATCCGATGCCTTCGGCGCCAAATTCACGCGCGGTCGTTGCATCAAGAGGGGTTCAGCGTTGGTTCTAACTTTTAAGGTTCTTACCGCATCAGCCCAACCCATTAATTCATCAAAATGACCATCAAGCTGTGGCTTAACCGTCGCCACTTCACCGGCCATGACCTCACCGGTTGCGCCGTCAATAGTAATAATATCATGATTTTTAACGGTACGACCAGCAACAGAAATTGTTCCTTCTGCCATATCAATATAAAGAGCCCCCGCACCCGAAACGCAGGGACGACCCATGCCGCGCGCCACCACCGCCGCATGTGACGTCATGCCGCCCCGGCTGGTCAGAATGCCTGTTGCCGCATGCATGCCGTGAATATCTTCGGGGCTGGTTTCCTGACGCACCAGAATAACATCATGGCCGTCTTTTGCCATGGCCTCGGCCTCATTGGCGGTAAAGACCGCAATCCCGGCAGCGGCCCCCGGGGAAGCCGGCAGGCCGCGGGTTAAAATATCTCTTTTGGCATCCGGATCCAGCGTTGGATGTAATAGTTGATCAAGGGCCGCTGGCTCCACCCTTAATATGGCCTCATCCCGCGTGATGATTTTATCTTCGGCCATATCCACGGCGATTTTCAAGGCCGCTTTGGCGGTGCGCTTGCCTGATCTTGTTTGCAATATCCATAATTTGCCATTTTGKACGGTAAATTCWATRTCCTGCATRTCSCGGTAATGRGCTTCSAGCTTGKCRAAWACGKCSGCMAGTTCKGCRWAKACYWCGGGCATGGCTTCTTCCATGGACGGTTTGTCAGAGCCCGCATGTTCCCGCGAGACTTTGGTCAAATTATTAGGCGTGCGGATACCCGCGACCACATCTTCGCCCTGCGCATTGATCAGATATTCACCGTAATAGGCATTTTCGCCCGTTGAGGGATCACGGGTAAAAGTCACGCCCGTCGCGCTCGTCTCCCCCATATTGCCAAAGACCATGCTTTGCACATTAACCGCCGTGCCAGAATCGCCCGGAATATTATGAATACGCCGGTATGTTTTCGCCCGGTCAATCATCCATGAGCCAAAGACCGCATCGATCGCGCCCCAAAGCTGAATGGTCACATCCTGAGGAAAGGGATAGCCCAATTCTTCCTCGGCCTTGTTTTTAAAGGCTGTGCAGAGTTCCTTCCAGTCATCGGCGTCAAGCTCTGTATCCAGAATATAGCCTTTTTCTTCCTTGTGTATTTCCAGAAGTTCTTCAAAATTATAATGATCAACGCCCAGCACCACATCAGAATACATCTGAATGAAACGGCGGTAACTGTCATAGGCAAAACGGGCATTGCCGGATAATTTGGCCAATCCCTCTACCGTGACATCATTGAGGCCAAGATTAAGCACCGTATCCATCATGCCGGGCATGGATACCCGCGCGCCGGAGCGAACCGAGACGAGCAAAGGATTATCCGCATCGCCAAATTTTGCGCCGGCGGTATTTTCCACTTCGGTCAGGGCTTTGTTCACTTGGGACTTAAGGTCTGCGGGGTAGCTGTCCTGATGATCATAATAATAATTACAGACGGCTGTGGTGATGGTAAAACCGGGCGGCACCGGAAGGCCAATATTTGACATTTCCGCAAGATTCGCGCCTTTGCCCCCCAAAAGGTTTTTCATGGTGGCATTGCCCTGTGCTTTTCCATCCCCGAATGTATAGACCCAGTTCGTCATAGTTGTTTCCCTGTAGGTTTACCTTAATACCGTCACCCCGGATTTAGTCCGGGGTCCATGTTTCAACTTACTCATACCGCCGCCAAAATGGATTCCGGATCAAGTCCGGAATGACGGAGAAATATTCAAGTTATTCTACTACCTGTATCCTTAACCCTCTATCTTCGAAAAGTCGGCAACTTTATTCATGGTAGAACGAATTTGCGCCAATAGGGCCAGACGATTTTGCCGCTCAGCCGGATTATCACTATTGACCGTGACCTTATCAAAGAAGGCATCAATGGCGGGCCGGGTGGCAGCTAACGTCTGCATTGCGGTTACAAAATTTTCATTGTTAATATTATCTTCTACCATTGTGGGTATATGACACAACAGTTCATAAAGTTTTTTTTCCTCCGGCAGAGTTCCAGCGATGGCAACACCAGTCACAGGCCTGTCCTTCTTCTCTTCCGCTTTGAGAATATTCGCCGCCCGCCTGTAACCGGTGAGCAGGTTCAAGCCATCGTCCGTGGAGAGAAACTCTTGCAATGCTGCCACCCGTGCCAATAACCGCACCAGATCATCCTCGCCTTTCAGGGCAAAAACTGCATCTATCAAATCATAGCGCACTCCCTGTTCTTTCAAATGCACTTTGAGACGTTCTGCGAAAAAAATCATGAGGTCTTTAACAACCACTCTATCAAGAAATTCTTTATTTATATCCGATTGTAATGGATGAGAGGTTTTAACATGCCCAATTAATTGAAAAAGAGGCAAACGAAGCTTACTCTCAATAATCAAACGAATGACGCCCAATGCTGCACGTCGTAATGCATAGGGGTCTTTGGAGCCAGTTGGTTTTTCGTTTATCCCAAAGAAGCCCACAAGCGTATCAATTTTTTCAGCCAGTGCCACAGCAACGCTCACGGGATCAGTTGGGCATTGATCGCTGGGCCCTTTGGGGGAATAATGTTCGGCGATGGCATTGGCAACCGCCGGGCTTTCCTTTTGCTTTTGCGCATAATATTTTCCCATCAAGCCTTGCAGGTCGGCGAATTCACCAACCATACCGGATACAAGGTCTGCTTTGCAGAGCTGTGCGGCCCTCTTGGCTTGGTCTATATTTCCGCCGATTTTTTCTGCAATATAGCCTGATAATTCAACTAGTCTTTCCACTCGTTGTCCCACCGTACCTAGCTTGGCATGAAAGACGATATCATTCAATTTTGGCAGGTTATCATCCAACGATGTCTTTAAATCCTGATCCCAGAAGAATTTGGTGTCGGCGAGGCGGGCGCGGAGGACGCGTTCGTTACCGGCGATGATTTTGGCCCCGCCGTCATCGGCTTTCATGTTGGAGACAAAGATGAATTTATTGGCAAGCTTGCCCGCGCCGTCCACCACAGAGAAATATTTCTGGTGTTTTTTCATGGCACTGGTCAATGCCTCCTGCGGCACATCCAGAAATGCCGCCTCAAATTCGCCCATAAGAACA
Source organism: Alphaproteobacteria bacterium (assembly GCA_002402225.1). GTDB lineage: Bacteria > Pseudomonadota > Alphaproteobacteria > Sphingomonadales > Emcibacteraceae > Paremcibacter. The sequence continues at coordinate 19,125 of NVVM01000043.1, read as the reverse complement.
ACGGGATATTCCACAAGCCCGACCACTTCATTAAGCAGCCCCTCGTCTTCCCATAGATGCAATCCGGCATCCTGCGCCAGCTTTGTCGCCTGTGCATGGATGAGGGATTTACGGTCATGGGGATAGAGCATCACGTGAGCGGCGGTTAATTTGGCATGATAATCGGCGAATGACGTGACGTTAAATATTTCCGGTGACAAAAAACGATGCCCTCTGGTTTGGTTGCTGGAAACCAGCCCCTCGCCCAGATCAAAATCAACCACCGCGCCGTCCATCAGGCAGAGGATACTATGCAGAGGCCGCACCCAGCGCAGCTTTTTATCGCCCCAGCGCTGTGATTTTGGCCAAGGAAAATTGCGAATTACCTCCGGCAAAAATTCTGCTAATAATTCCGATGTCTTGCGGCCTTTCTTCTCGATCACCGCATAAAGGAAAGTGCCTTTTTTCTCTTCACGGATGTCAACTTGGTCGCGGGTGACGCCGGCGCCTTTCAGAAAGCCTTCAATGGCCTTTTCCGGCGCATCGGCCCGGGGGCCGCGTCGTTCCTCGGACACATCCGGCTGAACATCCGCCAGCCCCGTAATATGCAGGCATAATCTGCGCGGGGTGACGTAGGCCTCCGCCTGATCAAATTTTAACCCGGCACCCTTTAATTTAGCCGTGACCAATTGTTTCAGGTCAGAGGCGGCCTTTGCCTGCATCCGGGCCGGAATTTCTTCGGAAAATAACTCAAGTAAAAACTCACTCATGAAGATGCCTCCCCGATGGAAACCAGATAGGTGGCGCAACAGACCTTGGCCAAGGCCCGCACCCGCCCGATATAGGCTTGCCGTTCCGTGACGCTGATCACGCCGCGCGCATCAAGCAGGTTAAAGATGTGGGAGGCTTTGATACATTGGTCGTAAGCCGGCAAAGGAAAATTTCCTTGAGCCAGAATATCACGGCATTCCGCCTCGGCATCTTTAAAATGCTGAAACAGCCTTTCTGTATTGGCCAGCTCAAAATTATAGGCGGAAAATTCTTTCTCATTTTGCAGGAAAACATCGCCGTAAGTGACCTTGCCTTCGCCCTCGGGCATACCATTCCAATCCAGATCATAGACATTATCCACCCCCTGAATATACATGGCGAGCCGCTCTAGCCCGTATGTCAGCTCGCCCATGACAGGCTTGCAGTCAAAACCACCGACCTGCTGAAAATAGGTGAACTGGCTAACTTCCATCCCATCGCACCAGACCTCCCAGCCAAGCCCCCATGCGCCGAGCGTCGGGCTTTCCCAATCATCCTCCACAAAGCGAATGTCATGTTCAAGCGCGTTGATGCCAAGGACTTCCAGGCTTTTAAGGTATAATTCCTGAATATTGTCAGGGGATGGTTTAAGGACGGCCTGGAACTGGTAATAATGTTGCAGCCTGTTGGGATTTTCGCCGTAACGGCCATCGGTTGGCCGCCGGCACGGCTGCACGTAAGCCGCATTCCATGGTTTTGGACCGAGCGCACGCAAGGTCGATGCCGCCTGAAATGTCCCCGCGCCCATTTCAAGATCGTAAGGCTGCAATATAACGCAGCCAAGCTCTGCCCAATAGGCCTGTAATTTGAGAATAAGCGTCTGGAACGCTTTTTCGTTTTTGGGTGGGCTGTCCATCAGGTCATATTTCTTTCTAAACGTCATGCAGTGAGCATTCGCAGCATTTTATAGCGAGAAATTACTGGCTACCCCTCCATTCGTCAAGGATTGATTACAGCTAAACTTACAGACCAAAGCGGCTCCATAGTGATTTACTTTCCAGGGTGGCGATAATTTCTTCGCTGATGCGCTGTTTGGGGCCGGTCATGCCGAGCAGGCTTTTGATAAACCCCTTGYYYYCWKYKMTGNMKTYTWAATTTTGTTTTGTCGCCGAGTTTTTCCTTCATCACGGTATGAATATCGCCAATTCCGTCCACAAGGCCCAGCTTTACAGCTTCTTTTCCCGCCCAGAATTGACCGGAGAACATAATTTTCTGGGTGCCTTTTAGCTTATCGCCGCGGCTTTCCTTCACCAGATTTTTAAAGAATTCGTGGATTTCTTTCTGCAACTCTTTCAATAGCTTGACGTCTTTTGCTTTTTCAGGCTGAAAAGGATCCAATATGGATTTATTGTCACCGGCGSCATAAACCCGCYGTTCCACGCCGATTTTCTCAATGGCCTTACTAAACCCAAAGCCCGCTGATATTACCCCGATGCTGCCGACGATCGAGGCTTCATGGGCATAAATCTCTTCGGCCGCCAATGAAATAAGATAACCGCCGGACGCCGCGACATCTTCGGCAAAGGCATAGACCGGGATTTTCTTTTCTGCGGATAATTTTTGTATGCGGCGCATSATAAGTTCGCTCTGCACAGGGGATCCGCCCGGTGAATTGACGGCAAGAGCCACCGCCTTGACATTATAAACATCAAAAGCCTGATTGATCTTGTCTTCCAGTCCCGCCAGATTAAGCGCCGTTGTAAAACGACTGCCCGAGCCGATCACGCCTTCCAAAGGCAATATGGCCACCACAGGGGCCGGATTCTGGAAAACAGGCAACGGGATTTTTGACAATGCTTGTTTAATTTTTTTCATCATGGTTTTTTTATCTTCACAGTTAATTTGTTATATCTGGTCATTCATTATATCCAGAGCCGCCCCATAACGCAGAATATCTTCTGCCTGCGGCGTGAATGATCCGTCTGATGTATGCACAATCAGGCCCGGTTTCAAGGATATATTTCCTTTGCTGCCTTTTTTGGCCTGAATGATGATCCGCCGCGCGTCCTTTTCTTTGGCCGACCATAGCGGATAGATAATAATATCCCCKGCCCTGCCATGYARGGCCGCRATAATATCATCCAGCCTGTCGGCCCGRTGYACCAGCGTTAAATRCCCCAATGGCTTTATCATTCGAAGGCAGAAATGAACCCATTGTTCCAGACCAATATGGCTGTCCATATGGGCCATTGCCCTTGTCTCAAAAGGCGACGATGTTGCGCCGCTCTTTTTCAGATAGGGCGGGTTCGAGATGACATGATGATAGCTGTTTGGCGGGCAAATGGGCGGCGGGCTTGCGATATCCCCTGTGAAATATTCTATGATTTCCCCGAAATTATTTTCCGCCGCATTTTTCCGGGCAAGCGTCAATAGTTCCGGCTGTAGTTCGATACCGTGAAAAATATTATCCGATATTTTGTCTTTTGTGCGCGCCACAAGGCAGCTCAGAATACCGCCTGTTCCCGCCCCCATATCCAGAATTTTATCACTTTCAAGATAATTTATACTGGCCGCGAGGAATACAGTGTCCGTGGCAATCCGGTAGCCTTCTTCCGGTTGATAAAGCTTGATCGCTCCGCCCAGAAAATCATCCTGTGATACCCCCCTTAATGCCGTCATATTACCTGAAATCCCTTCATTCCCGTCCTTCTTCCAATTTTTTTTCCAGTCCTGGAACGAAGTCTATATCATTTTTCAACCCCGTTTCCCGAATCAGCCGGATAGCGGCCGGGATATATTCTTCCGCCACCATCACCCTTTGGCCGATCCCCAGAATGCCCCCGCCCATCAAACTGGCATGATGGCCCAATATGACGAACGGCACCCCTTCTGCATCAAAAAGCGCAGAGATGCGCGAAATTAGAACATTGTTATCCGTAGAAAAAATTYCTATCACTTTTTTTTGATCCCTGTTTGATCGGAAAAATGCCAAAATTTGACCAAGGTAGCTTGACCTTTATACCCTCAGAAGACTATTTTGCCATAAGAAATAGTCAATTCAATCATAGAAGTCAGGTTTTAACAGTGGGCGTCGTCATATCATTTGAAGAAGAACAAGCCAAAGCAGAGACGGCGCTCGCCCATTTGCAGGCTCTTGTGGCCGATGATATGGTCAAGGTCAACCAGACGATCATCCTTAAAATGCAAAGCTCTGTGCCATTAATCCCGCAGCTGGCCGGGCATCTGATTGCGTCCGGCGGCAAAAGATTGCGKCCGATGTTAACCTTGGCCACCAGCCGTATGTGCGGCTATAAAGGCGATCGTCATGCGGAGCTTGCGGCTTGCGTTGAATTTATCCATTCTGCCACATTGCTTCATGATGATGTGGTCGATGAAAGCGACATGAGACGCGGACTTGAAACCGCCAATGAGCTATGGGGCAATAAAKSMRSMGYATYMRYMGRWKMMTTWYTSYTWWSYMGRYCYTWWRAMKYAWWSGYYSSKSAWRGKYSYCYGKRAKWRKWGSSSRTSTWRTMYARKSMRWCWTSYSYYRWWRSMSNNGGCGARRWKMTTCAGCTTACGACCGCCAATAACATGGATACCACCGAAGATTCTTATATGCAGGTTATTGTGGCCAAAACAGCCGCCCTGTTTGCCGCATCCTGTGAAATTGGGGCTGTGATTGCAGAAAAATCCGATGCGGAACAACAGGCCTTGAAAAGCTATGGCAAAAATTTAGGGGTTGTATTTCAGTTAATTGACGATGTTCTGGATTTTTCAGCCGAGCAAGAAAAACTCGGCAAATCTGTCGGGGATGATTTCCGCGAAGGCAAGGTCACACTGCCCATTGTGCTTGCCTTTCGGCGCGGCGATGATGAAGAACGCAAATTCTGGCGCCGAACCATCGAAAATCTGAACCAGAATGATGATGATCTGGAAACAGCCATCAAGCTTATGCGTAAGCATAAGGCCCTGCATGATACGGTTGAGCGCGCACGTCATTACGGGGCCATCGCCAAAGACGCCCTTGCCATTTTCCCCAATGACGATTATCGCAAAGCCCTGACCGGTATCGTGGATTTCTGCGTCAATCGCGCCTATTAAGGCCCTTCAGCCTCTCTAAATTCTGCTGCGGATAAGATACTGGAAACTTCTGGCAAATAAGACTATGCTAATTCTCCAAACAACCTTCAGTAACATAATGAATATTGGCTGACCATTGCCCTCGGGGGATATTCACCAATCAAAAACCTTACGAGGAGAATTATCATGGCTGAATTAAATATGGACAAACTTCAAGAGCTTGCCGGGAAAGTTGTTGGAGACGCAAGTTCTGCATTAAGCATTTTGCTGGCCTATATGGGGGATCAAACCGGCGTGTATCGCGCCATGGCCGACGGCGATTGGCGAACGGCAACGGAAATCGCCGCCATTGCAGATGTGGATGCGCGTTATTTGCAGGATATGCTATCGGCAAATGCCGCAAATGGATATGTCACCTATGATGCAGATACCGAACAATTCTACTTAACGCCCGAACAGGTTGCCATTTTTGCCACAGAAGACAGTCTGGCCAATATGCACGGCTTGCTGCAAATAATTGTGGCGCAATATACGTCATATGAAACGGCAATGGATGTCTTTAAAACCGGCAAAGGACGGCCTTGGGGCGAACATCATTCATGTCAATTCTGCGGCACGGATCGTTTCTTCAGGCCCGGCTATGAAGCCAATTTGATCGAAAACTGGATTCCAGCCTTAAGCGGCGTTAAAGAAAAGCTGGAGGCCGGCGGAAATATTGCCGATATTGGCTGCGGCCATGGCTCGTCATCTGTAATGATGGCCGAAACCTTTCCAAATTCAAAAATATATGGTTATGATATTCACGGGCCATCCATTGATGACGCCCGCGAAAAATCTGCTCATATAAATAACATTCATTTTGAAACAGTGGGTGCCAGCGATATTAATCTTGATAAAGCTTATGATTTGGCCTGTATGTTTGATTCACTTCATGATATGGGCGATCCCGTAGGCGTTGCACGTCATATTCGCAAAATACTGAAACCGGGCGGTACGCTCATGGTGGTCGAACCTATGGCAGGGGATAAAACAGAGGATAATCTGCATCCCTTGGGCGGGGTATTTTATGCCGCGTCGACCTTGATCTGCCTGCCAAACTCACGGTCGCAGGATGTGGGGCTTTGCCTTGGTGCACAAGCCGGCCCAAAGAGGCTTTCACAAGTCCTGCATGATGCGGGATTTTCATCGGTACGGGTCGCCACCACAACACCGACTAATATTATTCTTGAAGCAACAAACTAGTGCCCTGTGTCACAGGGCCTATTAATTTCATCCTTAGGCCCGAAGAGGCCAGGTTCTTTGAATTTTAATCTTTTGAAACGACAGAACGCCCATTATATACTTGATCATATAATGGGCGTTTTAGTTTCGGGATAAAAAAAGATTTGGCAAAACCTCTATTTGTTGTAGTTTCAATATGAAATAATAATAAATAGGGAGAATACTTATGAGTGAGCAACAATCGGCAGCCCCTCATGTTAAATGGTCTTCACGCTCTGCTTTTCTTATGGCCGCGATCGGGGCCGCGGTGGGGCTGGGAAATCTTTGGCGTTTCCCGTATATCGCGGGGGAAAATGGCGGCGGGGCCTTTGTCTTGATTTATGTGGCTTTCGTTTTCATATTGGGTATGCCGCTCATCATGGCGGAATTGGCCCTGGGCCGCGCCGGAAAGATGAGCGCCATTGGCACCATGGCAAGCATGGTCAAAAAAGGCCATAGCCCCTTTTGGAAACTTATTGGCCTGTTCAGTTTGCTGATACCGCTTATGGCGCTGACCTATTATAGTGTCATTGCGGGCTGGTCTCTGGAATATTTCATCAAGGCCATTTCAGGCAGCTTTCATCAGATAGATGCGGCAGGTTCCGGCGCGATGTTTGATGATTTACTCGGCAGCTGGCAAAAGCTCACCCTATGGCACACMRTATACATGCTTGCTGTCATTAGCATTGTGTCCCTTGGCGTCAAGGCCGGATTGGAGACCACGGTCAAGATCATGATGCCGGGGTTATTCATTCTATTAATCTTCCTGTCCGCCTACGCCGCCTTTACCGGCAATGGCGCTCAGGCTTTCGCATTTCTATTTAATCCTGATTTCTCCAAGATAACCGCCAGCACGGTATTGGTGGCCCTGGGGCAGGCCCTCTTTTCCCTCGCGGTGGGGGTGGGGGCATTAATTACCTACGGCGCTTATCTGCAAGAAGATGTCTCCCTGCCCAAGGCGGCGGGCATCATAGCCATATCCGACACTCTTGTGGCCTTGCTGGCCGGCTTTATGATTTTCCCAATCGTCTTTCAATATAATCTGATCCCGGGCGAAGGCCCCGGGCTGATTTTTGCCACCATGCCCATTGCCTTTGGTCAGATGACCGGGGGATTGATTTTTGGGACCTTGTTCTTCCTGCTGCTGACCTTTGCGGCCTTTACCTCATCACTGGCCATGCTGGAGCCTGCCATTGCCTGGTTTGAAGACAAGGGCATGTCACGCAAGCTTACCTCATGGGCAACCGGCATTTGTATCTGGGCCTTTGGGCTTCTTATGGTATTATCCTTTAATCTTCTGAAGGATTTCAGACCCTTGGAATTAATCGGGGTCATGGCCGATAAAAATCTGTTTGGCCTCATTGATTTTGCGGTGGCGAATGTGATGATGCCGTTCAATGCCTTGTTGCTGGCGTTATTTACCGGCTGGGCCATGTCAGTCAAAACCCTGAGCGATCAGTTCGGCCTGCCAATTGACAGCCAGAAATTTCGCCTTTGGCAGTTCAGCATGAAATATATCGCGCCGATCGCCATTGGCATTGTCGCCTATATGATGATCTTCGGTGATCCTGTTAAACAAGTCATGGGGCTTTTGGAAAAGATATTTTCCTGAAAAGAAAATGGGCAGAAGCGAATAATGCGCCTGCCCAAATCATAAAAAGTTTTATAGCAATTCTAGAATCTTTTCTTAACCGTCAAGCCCCACTCACGCGGGCGGCCATATATCAGATTTGCCGTACCAAAGCTTGTCAGGGTCTGATAAGCGCTGGCAATATATGCCTTATCGGTAAGATTAGTAACAAACAGGGCCATTTCCCAGTTGCCTTCATCGTTCATATAGGTAAGGCGGGCATTGATCAGGCTGTAGCCGGGGGCGGCTATCATTTCAGTATTTTGCACATCCTGATAGGTTTTACTTTGATATGTCCAGTCACCACGCAGGGACATTGAACTGTCACTGCTGATATCCCAGGTATATTGTGCGCCAAAGGAGGCATTCCATTCAGGCGTTTTTATGGCCTGGGCGGTGATGGTGAAATCCTGCACGCCGGGGGCAAGCTCTGTGATCTCAAAATCAACATAACCAAGACTACCGATGAGGTCGAAATTGGCGGTCGGACGGGCCTGCATTTCCAGCTCAAAGCCCTTGATTCTGGCTTTACCGGCATTTTGTATCCGAAGTGCCAGAACACCATTCTCATCGGCGCTGATGCTGCCAAGCTGCATATCGGTATAGTCAGCGTAGAATATCGCCCCATTCAAACGCAGGCGATTTTCAGCCCAATCGGTTTTGAAACCGACCTCATAGGACAATACTTTTTCAGGTTCGAAAGACGACACAGCCCCATCGCTGATCGGGCGACCATTAAAGCCTCCGCTTTTGAAACCTTGCGTAATCGAGGCATATACAAGAGCATCTTCGTTGACCTGAAAATCAACACTGCCCATCGGCGTGAAAGAGCTCCAGTTTTCGCTGATGGTTCTGTTGCCGATAATTGTTGCACCGGAATTGAGGCGGGTATGATTGAGGAAATAATCCTTCTTTTCATAAGAGTAGCGCGCACCGGCAGTGATGCTTATTTTATCCGATACCTGAAAACTTCCCTGGGAAAAAGCAGCGTAGCTCCTGATATCTATTTCATTGAAAACCTCCAGATCAAGGTCAAGGTTTGGATTGATGGGGTTGCCCGGTCCGCCCGGTGCGGTCGGTGCCCCAAGCGGAGACCCGTTTAATGGGCCCGGCAATCCTTCCAGAGCATCAAACAGCCCGGATGTCAGCCTGACTTTTTGTCATCACGGCCGAACTCATCAAAATAAAAGACCCCCAGAACCCAGTCGAGCCGGTCATCGAACGAGGTACCAATAAGCTGAAATTCCTGACTGATCTGGTTCTGATCCTGATATTGGTCGGTTTCGGTAAATTGCAGAGGCGAACCATCGGTGTCGCTGTTGAAAAAAGCGTCCATCTGCCGATAGGCAGAAATTGACCTCAACGAGATATTTTCATCAATGGTCCAGTCAACATCCATACTGAAACCATAAGAATTCAGCGAATTTCTGTTGCCTGCTGTGGCATAGGAATCATAGCGGTTTCCATTTCCAATGACGAAGTCGCTGGTAAAGGGCAGGCCGCTGGGGCCGCCAACCAGGGCGTTCCACAGACCGCCCAACCCGCCAAATGTGGCACCGTTATCATCAACGAAGGAAAGGATAACCGGGACGCCCTTTTCCCTCTCGCGGGTATAATCAGCACTGAAGTCCACGGTAACATTTTCAGACGCTTCCCAGCGCAAGGCAATCCGCGCAGATGTCGCATTCTCGTCGCCTGTTGTATCAATCACCTTATCCGTACCAAATTCCAGACGTTTGCCGTAACCATCACGATTTTTACTGGACATGGATACTTTCGCAGCAAGTGTATCGCTCAGGGCGACATCGAAACTGCCCCTGATGTCGACGCGGTTATATCTTCCGGTGGTAACTTCAAGGTAGCCGCTGCCATCGCCCTGCGGTTTTTGTGATGTCAGACTGATGGCACCGCCGATGGTGTTCTTGCCAAATAATGTGCCTTGCGGTCCGCGCAATACTTCCACACGTTCCAGATCAAGCAGGTCCATCACGCCGCCAAGGGTACGCGGATGGAAAACACCATCAACATAAATACCGACCCCGGGATCTGTTGTAAAAAGGAAATCGCTTTGGCCAACACCACGAATGTAAATCTGGGCATTATTGCCGCCGCCGCTGCTGCTGGGTGAGGTATTCATCACCACATTGGGAATATAGGCGCCGATTTCAACAAGATTGGTCAGGCTTCTTTGTTCAAGCTGGGTTGTTGAAAGTGCCGTGATGGCAATGGGCGTTTCCTGTATGCTCTCTGATCTTTTACGAGCCGTTACAATAATTTCTTCGAGGGAATAGATCATCGCCGTGTCGGCTTCCTCTTCCTGCTGCGCATAGGCGACAGAAGATGTCCCTGCCATTAACGCCGCACAAATAACCGTGCCGCTGCTCCTGCGCAGCAATTTGCGATAGCTGGATATATTCTCCCTGTCTATATTCTTTCTGGTCATAGTTCTTCTCCCTAAGATAAATTTACATTCATTATAAATTTTTTACTCATTCAGGCATTTAGCCATAGTCTCAAGAAATCAACCATAGCGGAAAATACTCATTTTAATTTGGTCGTTATTTCAGATGATCATTCACGGCCCGGACAAGGCGATCCAACGCAGCGACGCCGATATCCAGCACCCCCGCAAAGCTGATGAAGCCATGTATCGCGCCCGAAAAACATTCATATTCCGTCTGAACACCTGCGGCCTTCAATCTATCCGCATAATGCTTCCCTTGATCACATAAAGGATCATAGCCCGCCGTCATAATGAGCGCAGGCGGCAGATTCGACAGATCCGGATATAATAAGGGGGAAGCTTTCATATCCTTGGCATCTTCATCATTGCCAAGATACATGCCCTTAAGCCATTTCATATCCGCCAGCCCCRGAAAATATTCCCCGCCGCCAAAATCAGCRTAGGAAGGATAGCTGGTCTCAAGCGCCATATCCACGCCGGGATAGACCAAGAGCTGCAATTTAATATTTGACCCTTTTCTATCGCGCGCCATAAGGGATACGGCGGCGGCCAAATTGCCGCCTGCGCTATCCCCGGCAACCGCAATACGCGCAGCATCGCCGCCCAGCTCTTTTGCATTTTGACTGGCCCAGCAAAGCGCCGCGTAACAATCTTCAACACCTGCGGGAAACGGACTTTCCGGGGCAAGGCGGTAATCCACCGAAATAACAATGACCCCCGCTTTGTCGCATAAATAACGCGTGATGGAATCATGGGTTTCAATGCTGCCCAAGGCAAAGCCCCCGCCGTGATAAAATAACAGTATGGGGACAGGCTTATCTGATGAGGCCCCATCAGGCCAGTAGATGCGCAAGGGAACAGGGCCCTTAGGGCCCGGAACCTGTCGATCTTCGGCGGCAGAAATATGGCTGCCCTTATAACCAAGAGCTTCGCTGATGGCCGCCAATGCCTCCCTTGCGCCCGCCACCGGCATTTCATGCAAGGCAGGGCCGCCAGCCGCGCTTATATCTGACAACATTTTTTCGGTTTGTTCATCAAGCATTGATAGGCTCCTTTATATATTATCCCAAAATACGCACAGGATCCTTGCCGTCCCAGTTGACAGAAGGCTCCTTTATCGCCGCGAAAAGCCCCTCTACGGCAGGATTAATCTCGATAAGTTCTATCATGCCGCCCAATTCAGCCATTGTATCCACATACGCAGCRCGCGCATCCACGGGTTCTACCCTGCCATAAAGAACTTCGGCATTGCCCGATGACGCGTAGCGGGCCAGATCAGCATCAAAACTGGTTGTGGAAACCGCCCAGTGATGGAAACCATACCCCCGGCTTTCAATGACTTCGGTATAAACGGACGGGCTTGTGCTATGCTGAAAGATCAATTCAAAACACATGGAACCTGAAAAGCCCATGGCAATTGTAATATCCAGATCGCTCGGCTTRCCSCGGTARCGATAATCYTCAAGGGCAAAATGTTCAAACAAAAAGAACGGGCCGACACCAAGCGTCTTTGTCCAATGATTCATGGCTTTTTCGATATCCTCGACCACATAGGCAACCTGCATGACGGCCCCAAGCGGCTGTCCGAAAGATAATAGTTTGGTCATAATAGCTCCTTGCTGACTAGGCTGAATAATATTTACATCTAGCATGATACAAGGGACTATCTAATTATATCAGGTTAGGTGAAACAATAGCGGGAATTACTCAAATTCGCTTCATGCTGGAATTTGAGTAATTCTTGCTATTGTGCCTGTATTTAATACCCTTATTTTGGGCAATAGAAAGAAAATAGGAAAATGAGGCTTCTGAAAATGAAAAATGTTATATCCACAAAGATCTGGCCCCTTATCTCATTAAGCATGCTCTTAATAATCATCGGCATAATGGACAAGAGCCTGGCCAGCGAGCCCGCAAAAGATACGGCCAAGGCCTCTTATCATTTCCCGCTGCTCAAGACCCATCAGCTCACGTCAATAAAGATCGGGCAAACCTATGAAATTCACGTTTTGGTCCCCGTGAGTAAAAATGACGGGTCGGAAAGATTTCCGGTTCTTTATATGACCGATGCCAACGGCGGCATCCCCATGGCACAAACCACCCGAACCATGCAAACAGCGGGGGAGTTATCCCGCTTTATCATTGTGGGCATTGGCTATCCCGTGGATAATATTTTCCAGTCGCTGTATTTACGCCAGCGCGATCTCACGCCCAATGTAATGACGCGCAAACGCTACCCCTTCCCCATTGAAGGTATTGTGGAAATAACGTCTGGCAGGAAAATGGGCGGCGCGCCTGAGTTCCTTGACTTTATCCAGAATGACCTCAAACCTTTCATCAATGCCAGTTATAATACCATACCTGATGACAGCGGTTATTTTGGCACCTCTCTTGGCGGGCTTTTTGGTCTGTATATTTTATTCAATGCCCCGGAAACATTCAACCGTTATGTCATCGGCAGCCCGGCAATATGGTGGGGGGATGAGATTATCTTTTCTCAGGCAAAAAAATTTCTTGAAAATAATAATGTCCTGAAAGCCAATATATATATGGCCGTTGGCGGTATAGAGGAAATCGCCGAGCCGAACAAACGTTATGTTTCCAATGTCTATAAGATGGATGCTTTGCTGCGCAGCAAACCCCTCACCGGACTGACGTTAAAGACCGCACTATTCCCGGACATAGGCCATACCAGCGCCTTTGGGATTCTGCATTCAAGAGGATTAAGGGCTGTCTTCGGCCCCGCGCGTTGCGCGCCGTTCCAAGATCAAAACTGCTGATAAATTATTTTTATGATACCTGTTCATGGCTTATGGCAGACAAAAATTAAACCTTCGTAATACTGGCTTCTTCTGCACGCGCGTTAGCCGAAATAAGGGCCTGTTCTCTGTGCCAACTTTCCGTAATATCTTGAATAGTCCCCCCCATTTTARTCGGGCTATCCTCTTCCATCCGATAAATTTCGCCCAGATCTTCAACAATTTTTTCAGTCCCGTCCGGCAAAATAATGTGATAAGTTGTTTTATAGGGCTGCTTATGCGAGAGGGCTTTCGTTAATATCTGCTCTACGCGCCCCCTGTCTCTGGGTATCAACCTGGCAAGGAAGGCATCATATGTAAGCGTAAAGCTCTTGGGATCCAATCCAAAAATTCTGTAAATCTCATCTGACCAAATAAATTCATTTGTGATCAAATCCCATTCCCAGTTTCCAAGCCGCGAAATTTTCTGAGCCCTCTCCATGCGTGCTTCACTATCAATAAGAGCACGATTTGATTTAACCAGTTCCGTTATGTCTTTCCCCTCCAGCACGATCATTTCAGACTGCTGATGTTCCATGATTATATGCTTGATCGTGGTTTCCAGAATAATTTTACGGCGGTTCTTGGCAAGAACCGTAATAATAATTGACCTATTCTCGTTTGATTTGATCTCAGAAACGGCCTTCTGTACAAGAGAAACATCAGTTTCACTGCCCCAAAARTCACAATTCCAAACCGGTTTCCCCTTATATTCTTCACCTGCATTCAGCATATTACGGGCAATAGTATCATTAAACTCTATTATTTCTCCCTGACCATTCATGAGAATGATATAATCGAATGAACTATTGAAAAGTGTTTTAAATTTTTCCTCTTCTGCTCGCAGCCGTTTTTCCTGCGCGACCCTGCTGCTTATATCCCGGCATATGGCCGTATAACGAAATAAGCCGCCCCGAGGATGTTTTTGAATAGAAATATCAAGAGGTACCTTCTCGCCGGTTTTCGAAATACCAAATAACGCTGACCGCATAGCCATATGGCGAGATGTGTCATCTGATTTATCGTATGATTCAATATATTCTTCATGTACGGAATGTACCGCTTTGGGTAATAAAATATTCAGGCTTTGACCAAATATCTCTTTGCCCTGATAGCCAAATGTCTTTTCAAAGGCGGGATTGACAAAAATAACATTATGGTTTTCATCTACAGAAATAATAATATCCGCAGAAAGATTAATTATGTCTGCCAAAACATCCTTATGTTTTGTGTCTTCTGTAATACATTTACTCATTAATACACCCTGAGTATTACTAACTCTACAATAACCATTAACGGGGCATGGGAAGAATGCTGTTTTACGAAAAAACTATCGACTACACAGCTTATACCTTCACATGGTTTTACCCTGCTACCTTCACATGGTTTTACCCTGTGAAATAAAACACCCTGTCTATTGAACCATATTTTTATCTAAAACGAATAGGTTCGCCCTTTTACTCATTAAATAATAGGTAAAAATTGATTACTAAATCGTTAAATTTTTAAGCAAAAAGACATCTTTGATGGCCTGTTTAAAAAACCTGACTTTTATACTTCATGATTATTGGCAGTATGACCCAATAAAATATGGTTTTCTGTACAATTTAACGGCTTTCACACCAATTTGCTCCCTTCTGTTCGACATATTTAAAGGTCATGATATGGCATAGTCAGTAAATTCAAGAGGGTAAGCATGACGAAGGAAATAATCTGGTTAAGACGTGAAACCCGTATCACTGAACGCCGCACCCCCCTTCTGCCCGAAGGGGCCCGCAGCCTCATCAAAGAAGGCTATGAGGTCTTGGTCGAAAAATCAGTGAAACGTATCATACCGGATCAGGCTTATGCTGATGCCGGCTGCCGAATGGTCGAGGGTGGCTCATGGATAAAGGCGCCCAAAGACGCTTTTATACTTGGCCTGAAAGAATTGCCCGGCGCGCCTGATCACTTAAGGAACAACCATATTTATTTTGCCCATGCCTATAAGGAACAGGCCGGCTGGCAGGATTTGTTATCACGCTTTATATCTGGCGGCGGACGTTTGTTAGATATTGAATATATGGTTGACCAGAATGGGGGGCGAGTTGTCGCCTTTGGGTTTTGGGCGGGCTATATGGGCGCGGCGCTTGCTCTTATTCATTGGTACAATCAGAATTGTGCAACCATCCCATATCTGGATAAAGGCCTGACCCCCTTTAATAATGCTGACGCGTTAAAGGCGCAAATTAACGCTGCAAACACCCTCGGCAAGAAACCAAAGGTTCTGATCATCGGCGCGGGCGGACGCTGCGGCCAAGGCGCGTTGAAAATTCTTGGAGAACATGGTGCCGAAATTACCTGTTGGGGGCGCAAGATGACCAACGATATTGACCGCGCTGCCTTGCTGGAACATGATATTCTCATCAATTGCGCTTTCATCATAGATGATGTCCCGAGCTTTCTGCGCCAAGAAGACCTGAAACAAAGCACGCGGCTGAGCGTCGTTGCGGATGTCTCGTGCGATCCCTATAGTGCCTTCAATCCCATTCCGCTTTATCATGAGACCACATCATGGGAAAAACCCTATATTACGGTCAAAAGCGCGTCTGGAGACAAAAGCATTGATATCATCGCCATTGATAATCTGCCTTCTCTTCTGCCGCAGGAAGCCAGTCAGGAATTCTCCAGCCAGATTTTACCCCACCTTAAGACTCTCAATAAAATGGCAAATAACCCCATATGGCTTTCCGCGCAAAAATCTTTTGATGACGCCATTTCCCGTATAAAACCAACTTCTGTGGAAAAGACACAAGCCGCCTAACATAATATATTATAAGGAAACATTATGTCCTCAGACTTATCGCAACATAAGTCAAAAATTCATCAGTCGAAAATACATTGGCCAAAGATACATTGGCCAAAAATACATTGGATAGGCGCGGGGCTCGCGTCGGGCCCGGGCAYTGTTTCCCTTGCCAATAAATGGGGCCAAATCACCGTCTGGGATGTAAGTCTTGACCGTGCGGAAAGGCTAAGAGCGCATGTCGCTCAAGACGCAGAATTGACTATACGGCATTTAAGTCTTAAAGAGGCGGGGTCGCAAAAAACCTTCCTGGACGCGCTCAAGCCCGGCGACATCATCGTCTCTATGTTGCCAGCGGATYTTCATGTGCAAGTCGCGAGATTCGCCTTGGAAAAAAAATGTCATATGGTCACCTCCAGTTATCTTTCCCCTGACATGACCGCCCTTAATGATGCGGCAATGGCAAAGGGTATTTCACTTGTCAATGAGGTCGGGCTGGATCCCGGCATTGATCATCTGCTTGCCCATATCATCATGGACGAAGCCCGGAAGGCTGGCCTGTTGAATCAAGGCCATATCATTGATTTCATATCCTATTGCGGCGGCATTCCAGCGGAAAAGAACCCTTTTACCTATAAATTCAGCTGGGCCCCTCTTGGCGTTCTGACGGCGCTGACCAGTCCCTCTATTATGATCAAGGATGGCAAAGAACATGCGACGGAAAAAGCATGGGAAGATGTGACAATATTATCCTTGGGCGGGGAGGATTTCGAGGTTTATGCAAACCGTAACAGCCTGCCCTATATCAAGGACTATGGCCTTGAAAGGGAAACAGCTCTGCGGACTTTCGTGCGCGGTACTTTGCGACTAGAAGGCTGGAAAGAGGCCTGGCGGGATATCTTCCCCATTATAGAGAAGGCGGTGCCAGACGAGCTCAAAAGCTTGTCTGACACATTATGGCAAGCCCATCAATATAATGAAAGTGAACGGGACCGGATTGTGCTGCATGTGGCGCTGACCATATCGCCGAAGGATGGCCCAGCATGGAAGGCCGCCCTGTCGCTCGACACAACCGGCGCGGGCTGGCAATCCGCCATGGCGCAGGCCGTATCCTTGACCGTGGCGCAGGCCGTCGGCGCGCTCATGGAAAGCCGCCTGCCCAGCGGCGTGCAAGCCGCGCCTCACACTATAGAAGAAGCCCGGATATGGCTGAAAGGCCTAAAGCAATCCGGGCTTGAGATTAAAGCGGAAAATATTAAATTACCCTTTTAGAGCCTCAAAAATTTAAGGGCCGGTATTCTTTACCCAAATCACGTGCGACAGCTTCATACGTGATAAAACCGCCAGAAATATTCACGCCGTTCGCCAAATGGGCATCATCACGGCAAGCCTGTTTCCAGCCTTTGCCGGCCAGCGCCAGACCAAAGGGCAATGTGGCGTTATTCAACGCAAAAGTAGATGTACGGGCAACAGCGCCCGGCATATTGGCCACACAATAATGCACCACACCATCAATGATGAAGGTCGGGTCTGCGTGGGTTGTGGGACGCGAATTTTCAAAACATCCGCCCTGATCAATGGAAATATCCACAAGAACGGCACCGTCCTTCATCTGCCGAACCATTTCTTCAGAAACAAGCTTGGGGGCTGCGGCCCCGGCAACAAGAACAGCGCCGATAACCAGATCAGCCTCCAGCACGGCCATTTCCAAATCATGGGCGGTGGAATAACGGGTTTTGACACTGCCGCGAAAACGATTGTCAAGACGCCTCAACACATCCAGATYGCGGTCAAAAATGCTCACGTCCGCACCCATGCCAACGGCCATCTCCGCCGCATTCATGCCCGACACACCGCCGCCAATAATCACGACTTTCGCCGGGGCCACACCGGGAACGCCGCCCAAAAGAAGGCCCCGCCCCCCCGTTGCTTTTTCAAGGGCATGGGCACCGGCCTGAATGGACATACGCCCGGCAACTTCGCTCATAGGAGCCAAAAGCGGCAGGCCGCCAGCGTCATTACTCACGGTTTCATAAGCAATGGCCGTGCAACCTGACTTCATCAGAGCATCCGTTTGCGCCGGGTCGGCCGCCAGATGCAGATAGGTATAGAGCAAGTGATTTTCCGTCAGCATGGCGCATTCATGAAGCTGAGGCTCTTTCACTTTTACGATCATTTCCGCCTGTGCAAATAGCTGCGCGGCATCCGGGATAATCTCGGCTCCGACAGCTATATAATCCTCATCGGAACAACCAATGCCCATTCCTGCCTTGGTTTCAACAATGACTTTATGGCCGCCTCTGATAAATTCCGATGCACTCGCCGGCGTCAGGCCAACGCGATATTCATGTATTTTAATTTCTTTGGGAACACCAATAATCATCTGCCTGTCTTTCTAAATAAAATATGACTTTCTTAATCAAAAATATAAAATTCCTTAAATTCTCTGATCAGATTATATCAATTTATTTGCAGAATTTCTTTGCAAATATGAGTGCAAAACCCTTGAATATTCGAATATTAATGCGTATAAATAAGCTTATGAGACATAAATTTCAGAATATTAGCCTTGACAAGATTGATTATGCAATCCTTGAATCATTGCAAAATAGCGGGCGCATCAGCAATAACGACCTTGCTGATCGCGTAGGGCTATCGCCTTCTGCCTGCCTGAGACGGGTAAAATCACTGGAAACAGACGGCATCATTGATCATTATGTGGCGATGGTTGATCAATCTGCCGCAGGTCTGCCGGACAATGTTTTTGTCCATATTACCGTGGAAAAACAAACCAAGGAAAGGCTGGCTGAATTTGAACGAAGGGTCAAAGAATGCCCCCAGATCATGGAATGTTATTTAATGTCCGGTGATGCGGACTATCTTCTCAGGGTGATTGTATCCGATGCCTCTGACTATGAACGCCTGCATATGGATGTCATCACCGCCCTGCCSGGCGTWTCRCAAATCAAGTCTAATTTTTCATTRAGAACAGTGACAAAAAAAACCTCTATTCCTTTCAAAAAAATGGCGTCAATTAAGGGTTTATTTATCTAATGCCCTCACTATAAAATAAACCTCTTTCAAATTTCAGACAGAACTATGGGATTAATTAKGGTCAATAATTCAGAAAGTGATTCAAGAAGTTTTTCACAAGACTTAAAAGACGAAAAACCGTCAATTTCAAACACCAGTGGCTTTGACCTCAATCAAGCCCTTGTAATTGCGCAATCCAGCGAGGCTGAAAAAATGTACCTAACGCCCGCCAGAATCATCAAAACCCTTGCAGAACAAACGGCCAAGGCGGTCTGACAATATTCTAGAGCGTTCTGCGCTTAGATACGGCCATTTGACCGGGATTATTTTGCGTCATGGCAAG
>NVVM01000042.1 GCA_002402225.1 Alphaproteobacteria bacterium | reverse complement strand
CGTCGTCTTCATACATTCGTTTGAGTCCGTCAAAAATAATGAGGTCAGGATTCTTTGATTCTGACCTCATTTCTTTTAAACTGAACTTTTTAGCTGCCCCCTCAGGAGCCGCCGGGCAGAATATAGCTCATTGTGGCCATGGGACCAAGAGGCAGGTCGAATGATACCCATACGGCGGTCATAATGATGCCCATAACCAACAGACCAATGGAATAGGGAATCATCACAGCGGTTAAGCAAGAGGCATGGGACAGGACAGCCTCATCGGGACAAGCGATACTGACCAGCCCCGCGCCAATTCTAAGGGCCGCGCGGGCGGCAAGACGGGCCGCGCCGCCGCTGGCAGCACCGCCGCTGATCACGACCCCGTGGCCGCGATCATATTTATGGGCGGTCTTTTTGGGGAAAGGAAAATCATCAAGCCATATTACCGGGTCATTGCGGTAAGTTTCCGGTTTGATCTCCTGCAAACTTCGCGCCGGAATACCAATATCTGCGACCTCAACAGTTCCGCAATATTCGCGGCCCGGAAAAAGCAAATGCCCCGGTTTCTGCCTGAAAAATGTTACGGTAGAGGTCGCCCGGATTCCCATATTGCGTATTTGGCCGCTATTGCCCTCTACGCCGGACGGGMNCATYYRMKGCAACCACCTTTGGACCTGACCTGTTGATTTTTTCTATAAGTTCTGCCGCCTGTCCCTCAATAGGACGCGACAGGCCCGCCCCAAAAATAGCATCAACCACCAAGGTATGATCTGTCATAACATCTGGCGTTAAGGGCAATATTTTTGCGCCCTTTAAATTGGCCCATTCATTGGCCATAAGCGCCGCATCCCCAACAAGATCACCCGGCTTCCCCATCAGCGCCAAATCCACAGGCCATCCGGCCGCTTTTAAATGGCGGGCAATAACAAAACCATCACCGCCATTATTGCCGGGGCCGCATAAGACCAGCGCCGGGCCCTGATCATACCGCCCGGTAATATGCCGCGTCACGGCAAGGCCCGCCGCTTCCATCAAAGCAGCCCCCGGAATGCCGGAACGGATCGTCATTTGATCTGCTCTGGCCATCTCCTCAACTGTCAATAAAGCATACCGGGCTTTGCGAGACATCTTCCCATGCTCCTTATTTCAGGGACGCAATCCACTCATTAACTTTATCTTCCAAAATCGAAAGGGGTAACGCGCCGTCCCGCAATACGACCTCATGATACTGCCGAATGTCAAATTTATCTCCAAGTTCTGCCTTGGCATGTTCCCGCAGTTGCTGAATTTTGATCATGCCAATCTTATAGGCTGTCGCCTGACCCGGCATAACGATATATCGATCAATGGCCTTAACCACATCATGTTTTGGATTTGGCGTATTTTCGGCTAAATAGTCAATGGCCTGTTCGCGAGTCCATTTTTTATCATGAAGCCCCGTATCGACAACAAGCCGGCACGCCCGCCAAAGCTCCATAGCCAACCGGCCAAAATCGGAATAGGGATCGGAATAGAAGCCCATTTCTTTTGGTAGATATTCACTATAAAGCCCCCAGCCTTCCGTATAGGCTGTATTGCGACCAAATTTACGGAATTGGGGGATATTCTCCAGCTCCTGCATGATGGCAAGCTGCATATGATGGCCGGGAATCCCTTCGTGATAGGCCAGGGCTTCCATTTGATAGATTGGCATCGCTGACATTTTATAAAGGTTGGCATAATATATGCCCGGTCTGCTGCCATCGGGGGCGGGGCGATTATAAAAAGCCTTGCCCGCAGACTTTTCCCGAAAAGCCTCAACCCTTATAACGATCATGTCCGCTTTGGGTTTGGTAATGAACACCTCGTCAAGGCGGCCTTTCATGATATCAATTAATTTCACGGCCTCATCAAGATAGGCCTGACGACCTTCCTCTGTTTCCGGATAATAAAATTGTTTGTCTGTGCGGGTAAATTCAAAGAAATCCTGCAGGGAGCCTTCGAAATTGACCTTTTTCATAATATCGCGCATTTCACCATGAATCCGGCTCACCTCGTCAAGGCCCAGCTGATGAATTTCAGCAGCCGTCATATCCGTATTGGTTATTTGGCGCAGGCGATATTTATAAAAATCTGTCCCATTTGGTAATTTCCAGACCCCGTCATCAGTCGTGGCGACGGCCTCTTGCGCCTCTGCCAAAGAAATCAGCTCTTCATAAGCCGGTTTAACAGATGTCATAAGGGCATTCTTTGCCCTATTGATCAAATCAGAACTGATATTTTCGTCTTCGATAGTAAGCGCGGCGACTTTCTTTTTAAAATCCGCCAGCAAAGCGCTGTCATCCCCATCTGTGAATGGCGCGCCCTGCATCACATTTCTGGCATCATCAATCACATAAGTAAAAACAAACTTGGGCGGCAAGACACCCATGGCCTGATTACGCTTCATACGGGCCATATGCTGATCCGCAGAAGCCTTGAAAGCTTCCAGACGGCTGATAYAGGCCTCTGCATCATCCACAGACGTCACCCGATGAAAATTTATCAGGAAASACGGGGCCGCAGACTGCCAGCCAAACATCTGATTGGCCGGATAATTATGATGCCGCCATTCATAACCCGCAATCTTTTCATTCAGGCTTCGCTCTGCCAATATATAGCTCAATTTTGTCGCGTCATCCAGTTTTTCATAATCATAATCAGACCTTAATATCTTCAAATCACTTATGAATTTCTCATGATCTGCTGCGGATTTTTCTTCTGTGCGCATATCCCATTTGCCATAGTCTKYKTYWMTSMYRMMKMRGKWTKRYYTKWMCRKWCTGTCCATCAGATCCCGCATGAAGGTCTCTTCAAAATACGCATTCAGACGATCTGATTCTGTTTGCTGAACTGTTGCCGTCTGGCTTTGCGTCGCAGATGCAGCGGCATTATTCTGTTGCGCCGATTTATCGTCACCGCATCCACTTAAGGTCAGGAGAGTAAATAAGGCCGTCGTTGCCAGAAGAATCGATTTCATTATTTTATCCTTGATTTTGATCATGATGTAAATTGCCCGTCAGGCCAGAAAAAACTATAACAAGAAACAGATAATAAGTCTAAGGTGAAAATTTAACTTACTGTTTTAAAATAATAGAATATAACATGGACAAAATTTGGCAGATTGCCCCCCTGATACATCTATAAAAAATTCCCCGAATGTTATTATGAACAAAAACAACCCTGCAAATAACCAAAAGGATCTTCTGAGCGGCGCGGGAGCCAATCTGTTTGGTTTTGTCATTCGGCTCGGCGCGCGGCTGCCTTTTTTATTGGTTGTTGCGCTGTTATATGGCACAGAAATATTCGGAAAATATCTTTTGGCTGTAACCATTGTTGAAACCCTGACCGCAATAATTCTGTTTGGCTTTAAAAGATCCATATTCCATTTTCTCTATGATGATATAGATAACGGCGATATGAGCGGCCTGCTCAATAGTATCATGACGGCAATGGTTCTTTGTGTTGTTATCGCCGCCATCATCTTAATTCCCATCTACGTCTGGCAAGATTTTCTATTCTCGTTTTTTCCAGATGGCATGGCCAAAGGCATATTCATTATATTGCCCGCAGCATTCGTTTATGCCCTGACAGAAATGTTACTAACCGCCACGCGGGCTGCCCGCAAAATGCGCTATGAAGTAACGGCCAAAAGCATAATAGAGCCTTATGTTCTGTTAGGGTTTTCTGCGGGGTTTTATATTCTGAATATGGTGGAATCGGGCCTCTTCATCGCCTATTGGATGATGAATATCAGCATTTTCATTTATGCCATTTATGCTTTTGGCAAAACCTATGATACGGCGGCTTACAACTGGGGCCGTCTATCCTGGACCAAAATAAAATCAATGATCTCTTTTTCGGCCCCCACGGCGGCTTATGACCTCATCGGGGTCATCATTCTGCGCATTGATATTTATCTTCTGGCCGCCATCGTCTCGCCAAGTGCGCTCGGGGTATATGGCATCGCTCTTCAAATCATGACAATCATAAAGAAAGTCCGGCAAAGTTTCGACCCCATATTAGAACCTGTTATTTCCCAGACCCTGAAACAGTCAAAACGGGGAAATGTTAACGAAGAGCTCTCCCGGGTGAGCTATTGGATATTTTCAATTCAGGCCCTGATCTTCACACTGCTTATTTTTTATGGTGCGGGTTTGCTTGGGCTGTTTAATATCGCCGGCGGCAATGCCAGCCTGACGCTTTTATTTCTCATTGGGGCGGTTATGATTCAAGGCAGCTTTGGGCTCAGCGAACTTATATTCATTTATAAAAAACCAAATGTAAACCTTATATTATCCCTTGTAATATTATTGTTCCACGCGAGCTTATGTTACTTTCTTTCTTTAAAATTTGGCATTTTGGGAGCGGCCATCAGTCTGGTTGTTTCCTACAGCATTACAGAAATCATTCGGCTATCACTGGCAAAATACTTCTTTGGCGCGATCCCCTTAAATCGAACAATTCTAAAGCCCGTCCTTATGGCCGCCGTCCTTTATGCTTATCTGTTTTCGCTTTCTTCATTTCTAGAATTATATTCCGCTGCAGGACTGATTTTGGGAATCATCGGTGGTGTTTTTGTGTATTTTTTAACCTTTTTAATCATTGCACAAAAAGAAGAAAGGTTTATTCTCATAAAAAAAATACGCTTTAAACGATTCTAATTTGATGGATAAAAGAGAATGACTGGCAAATTTAAGCCAACGACTGCTGTGATCAACGCCAACACAAACGGGGATCATATTATAGCCGCCATTAGCGTTCGTGACCGCCTTATCAAAATCTGTATAGCCAATAAAATAACCAAAATCATTATTCTTGTGTCCGAGGGACAGGAAAAGCCGCCCTATAGTGAGTATGCCAATGAAAATTCAGCTACTGTTGAATATCTGAATCAGGCGAAACTGACGAATATTGACAGGGGGGGGAAAGCCATCTATTTGCAAGATGGTTTTCTGGTTCGTATGACTGTATTAAATGATTTCCTTGCTTCAGAAGCCAGAGTAATGAAAAGCTCAACAGGTGAGAAGAATGTTTTCTCAAAAGACAATTTCACCCTACAAGCCGAGACAAACTATTCAAGGACTGAAATATTTACCGTTGAGCCTTTTGATATATTGGCCATTCAACAGCATAATCTTTCCGAAGCCCGCTCAAGGCTGTTTAAATGGCTGCACAAGCCGTCAGACGGGTATATTTCACGAACCTTAAACAGGCCAATATCCACCCTGTTCAGTAAATTCTTTGCGGAATATCCCATTCATCCGATTTATTTTACGGGATTGACCGCCCTGCTTGCTATCTTAATGGTTTATGTTTTAGTGACAGGGGGAGAGCAAGGCATTCTTTGGGGCTGCCTTTTATTTCACGCGGCATCTGTTGCAGACGGCATAGACGGCGAAATTGCCCGCGCTAAATTCCTCTCGAGCCTTAATGGGGCTAAACTTGATACGACCATAGATATGATTACCAATATTTTATTTATGGGCGGCATGAGTTACGCCCTTTGGAACACTTATGGGGATGATTATTTAATATTGGGCATATATGTGATCATTTTGGCCCTCATCGGAATATTATTAATGACCTCTCTGCTTTATTTTGGGCCCGGCGGCGGCCGATTTGATATTCTATCCATCACGATCCGGCGGCGTTTCGAAAATAAGCCTCACCTGTTAAGAATTTTTAATTTCTGTAATTATTTTCTGAAAAGAGATGCTTTCGCCTTTATCTTTGCGGTTTTTGCTTTGCTTGGACTGGCGAAATATATTCCAGAATTTCTGATATTCGGATTGGTTATCTGGAATCTGGCGATTATTCTGAATGCCCCTTCCATCTTAAAATCCAAACCAATAACTTCAAATATCTGAATCTTTTCAGGGTATCGCCGAGAAACTATCCTGAAAGCTTTTAATCCTTTTCGCATTAACCCCAAGATCACTCACGCCCACGCGCGAGACACTCCGTAAATCTATTTGGCTGCCTGTCTCTGTTTCTTTTACGACGACGACAATATCATCTGCGAATTTAAACCAGAATGAATAGTCTGTGGCCTCGAAGCGTCCTGCCTCAGCATCCAGTCCTGAGAGAACCCACCCAAGCCCAGTCGCCACATCCATCGCCTGAATGAACGCCTCTTGTGGTTCAGCAGACGTCATTATTGGCAAGATATAAGGATAAAATTCCTGCTGCAAGCTGACCAGTTTTTCCGAGTCATACTCAAGGCTATTGGCCCCTTCCCCGCGCTTACCCACAAGGGCTATAAATTTGGGCGGGTTAACAAGATCAGTGGTGATATCATGAATTGGGGGAACGCCGCCGCCCCCTGACAGACGTAAATAGATAACAGGTGCGGCAAGAAGCAGGCCAACACATAAGGCCAATATGGCCTTGCTCAAACCACGGCAAGTCTTTTTCACAGCCATAATGACAATAACCAGCAAAGAAAGCCCGGCCAGCGCAATGCCGCCCATGAAGCCGCCTTTCATGGAAAAAACAAACCCATCAATTGGTGCCCAGAGTCCAAGATGCACGCCCGGCCCCCCTGCCAAAACAACCAGAATCAGAAGAAGAGCCAAAAGCCAAATGATTTGCGCCCCCAGAAAGGTCTTTTTTTGACCGATATTCATTTTAATATCCTTTTTTTGTTATCCCCCACCCTATGCAAACCAGAATATAGCAAATATGCCCGCAGGCCAATTAATAACATATAGGTTGTGATCCTAAACCAATTGCTCTTTGGTTTTCAGGAAGCGAATATCAGGATTATCATCTTTGGCCTTATCCAGACGCCAGGAATTTCGCGCGAGGAAAACCGGCGAGCCACTATGRTCTACKGCCATATTGGCTTTGTTGGAATCAAYGAAAGCTTTTAATKTGAACCTGTCATCACATTCAACCCATACCGCSGTATGAAGCGATGTAGTTTCAAACCGGCAGGGCACGTCATATTCCGTGCGAATGCGGTCACCCATAACCTCAAATTGCAGCATACCCACCACGCCGACATACCATTCAGATCCGATGGTCGGCTTGAAAACGCGGGCGGCGCCTTCTTCGGCCAACTGCTGTAATGCCCGGCCCAGATGTTTGGCTTTCATGGGGTCTTCGGGGCGAACGGTCTGGATATATTCCGGCGCAAAATTAGGAATTCCGGTAAAGCGTAATTCTTCGCCTTCGCTCAGGCTGTCGCCAATGCGTAAGTTGCCATGATTGGGAATACCAAAAATATCGCCGGGCCAGGCAACTTCGGCCAGCTCCCTGTCCTGCGCCAGAAACATCACCGGATTATGCAGATTGACCATCTTGCCATCCCGAACCTGCTTTAACTTCATACCGCGCTTGAATTTCCCTGAGACCAGCCGGAAAAAAGCAATACGGTCCCGATGYTTGGGATCCATATTGGCCTGAATTTTAAARACAAAGCCGCTCACCTTGCTTTCATGRGGRTCRACGSTGCGCGTTGTTGTCTTAAAAGTCCCCGGAATTGGCGCGCGTTCCCCAATACCATCCAGCAGTTCCCGTACGCCAAAATTATTAATGGCGCTGCCAAAATAAACCAATGTCATTGTACCATCAAGATAGGCTTCGCGATCAAATTCAGGACAAAGCTCACGCACCATAGCCACATCTTCGCGCAATTGAGCCAATTGGTCTGCCTGCAAAATATTATCCAGTTGCGGGTCATCAATGCCTTGACAGACAATGCCCGGATCCGGGCGATCATTCTTGCTTTTTTCAATCAGCATCAAACGGTCATTTATCAGATCATAACAGCCTTTGAAATCCCGCCCCATACCGATCGGCCATGTGGCCGGCGTAACGTCAAGAGCCAGCTCCTGCTCGATCACATCCAAAAGGGCAAAAGGATCCAGGGCCTCCCGGTCCATTTTATTGATGAAGGTCGTCACCGGCATATCGCGCAGGCGGCAGACTTCGAATAATTTACGGGTCTGGCCCTCAATACCTTTGGCACCGTCCAGCACCATAACCGCGCTGTCCACGGCGGTCAGAACCCGGTAGGTATCCTCCGAAAAATCCTCATGGCCCGGGGTATCAAGCAAATTAAACATCCGGCCTTCATATTCAAAGGACATGACGGAAGACGCCACAGAGATGCCCCGTTCCTGTTCAACCTTCATCCAGTCAGACCGCGCCCGCCGGCGTGCGCCCCGTGCCTTCACTTCCCCCGCCATCTGAATCGCGCCGCCAAACAACAGCAGTTTTTCCGTCAGCGTGGTTTTCCCCGCATCAGGATGGGCAATGATGGCGAATGTCCGCCGCCTGTCGACTTCGGTTTGTAAAATACTCATAGGTTAAAGGCCGTGCTTCATATTATTTCCATTGCGGCGGAATTTACGGAATAGCGCAGGATAAGTACAGGAGAATTTTACCCGCCATAAAAAAATCGGAGGTAATATATCCTTATTTCATCTTAGGGTCTGTAGACTAATATGGTCAGCAATTCAATTATTGCATTCCTGATGCGAAGTGATAAGCTTTTCATTATAACGGTTAAAAAAATCAAGGAATGACATATGAAAAGAAGACATTTTTTCAGCACAATCGGTATCGGGGGCCTTCTGGCATCATCTATGAGTTTTGCACCATCGGCCAACGCCAGTAGCAACCTTAAAGCCAATAGCAACCCCAAAAAAAACAGCGCGGGAAGAATTGATCGGCGTTTAAAAGAACTGGGTATCATTTTACCACAGGCAACAAAACCTGTCGCCGTCTACGCCCCTTACCGCATTGTTGGCAATCTTGCTTATATAGCGGGTCAGGGGCCGATCGATTCTCCTGAACATCCGGCGTTTGGCAGACTGGGACATGATCTATCCATTCAGCAGGGATATCATGCCGCCCGCACCACGGGTTTTAACATTCTGGCACAGCTTAAAGCGGCCTGCGGCGGTGATTTAGACCGGGTGGTACAATGCGTGCAAATTAATGGATATGTAAAATGCACCGATGATTTCACAGATTCGCCAAAAGTGATTAACGGTGCGTCTGAACTTTTTAGGGATATATTTGGCGAAAGCGGACTGGCGGCGCGGGCAGCCATGGGCATCAATGCCCTGCCATTCGATATTGCCTGCGAGATTGTTTCCGTTTGGGAAATATCTCGTTAAGTCACCTGATGAAAAACTTTATCTGACGGGCGTTGCTGAAATGCGGCCCCTGTTGGTGCGGCGATCGCGGCGGGGCTGCTGCACTTGATAGGCCTGTTTGCAATGTTCCGGACAATAGGGAAATGTTTTCGCAGATGACTTGCCGCAAAAATGAAAATCAACCTCACCCGGGTGACCAATAGGCCATTTGCACATTCTTTCCGTTAATTCCAAAAGGGATATTTTTCCGGTTGGTGCTTTGGTCTTCGCTGGGACCTTTCTTTTTTCAGCGGGTTTTGCCGCTTTCTTTTTTGGGTCGGTTTT
Organism: Alphaproteobacteria bacterium; assembly: GCA_002402225.1. Lineage (GTDB taxonomy): Bacteria > Pseudomonadota > Alphaproteobacteria > Sphingomonadales > Emcibacteraceae > Paremcibacter. Next base: position 13,914 of record NVVM01000042.1, on the reverse strand, counting down.
AACCGGAGACGGACGTGAGGCAAGATTCATCCTGTGTGCCTTGCCAATAACAGCATTACGCGTGACCCCCTCGGCCAGGGCCGTGGCAATCTGACTGGCACTGAGGCCTTTATCCCAAAGTTCCCGTAACTTTTCTACGCGTTCATCTGTCCATGCCATAATAGAAATCCTTTATCAGTCCTGTATTTTCTGCGATATTAGCGCATTAGGAAGACCGTTGTCTATTCTTCTCTGCAGGAAAGGTCAAGGGCTGAGTGCTTGCCGTAGCGGCTTTTGTACGTTAAAAAACAAAATGAGATATATATTAATGACGTTATCCGGGCAAAAATCATGAAAATAAACGAAACCATAGGGCAAAGCTTATCGCCGTACGCCGCAAAAAGAATCGGCCCTATTAACTGGCTTGGCGTTTGGACATTATATAAAAAAGAAATTCATCGTTTTTGTAAAGTATTCGGGCAGACTGTTCTTTCCCCTGTGATCACCACCGCTCTTTTTATGACGGTTTTCACGGTCGCCCTGGGGGGCAGCGGACGCTATGCCGGCGACATTTCCTTTGAACTTTTTCTGGCACCCGGCCTCGTGATTAWGGCTGTTTTGCAGAATGCTTTTGCCAATACAATATCAAGCCTGATGACCGCCAAGATGCAAGGGAATATTGTTGATCTTTTACTCGCCCCCATTGGCGCCGGTGAAATGACCCTTGCCATTACCATGGCCGCCGTAACGCGTGCGGCCCTCGTTGGGGTTTTTGTCACGCTGTCCATGTTTCTTTTCGTGGATTTAAATATCGCTCATATATGGGCATTACTTTACTATGGTTTATCAGCGGCAATTATGTTGGCCTTGCTTGGCATTATCGCCGGCATATGGGCTGAAAAATGGGAACAAAGCTCCAGCATCACCAATTTTATCATTGTCCCGTTGTCCTTTCTTTCAGGAACTTTTTATTCCATCGACCGTCTGCCGGGGATCTGGCATACGATCAGTCAGCTCAATCCTTTTTTCTATCTGATTGATGGTTTCCGTTATGGCATTATTAATCATGCCGATGGGAATCTGTTAATCGGCATCATTTATCTTGCCGTTTTAAACAGCATTTTAGGGTTTGTTTGTTATCGAATGTTCAGCTCAGGCTATAAATTACGACCATAATACCCGCGAAAGTCCCCTAAAATTTGATTGTTATATTGACAGAGGTGGTCAGAGAAGGGATATTCTGCGGCCCCGAAATAAAAAAATATAAAAATACGCGTGAATAGAGAATAGATATGAAAAACAGCCGTGATAACAGTCAGGAAGAAACCATAATTCCGCCCATTTTACCGACTTATGCCAGAGCAAACATCGCGATTGATCATGGTAAGGGCGTTTATGCTTATGACCAGAATGGCCAAGAATATCTGGATTTTGGCTGCGGTATCGGTGTTAATAATTTAGGGTTTTGCCATCCCGAACTCGTCAAAACCCTCACGGAACAAGCCGGAAAAGTCTGGCATACTTCTAATATATACCGCATTCCAGGCCAGGAGATTTTGGCGAAAAGGCTGGCGGAAAATAGTTTTGCCGACACGATGTTCTTTACAAATTCCGGCGCAGAGGCCGTTGAATGCGCCATGAAAATGGCCCGTAAATATCATTATGAAAATAAGGCCCCTGAACGTTACCGGATTATTACTTTCGAAGGCTGTTTCCATGGGCGTACTCTTGCCACCATTGCGGCCTCTGGTCAGGAAAAACTGGTCAAGGGATTTGGGCCTATGATGGACGGCTTTGACCATGTCCCATTTTTCCGCGATATGGCGAAGGTCGAAGCAACCATCACCTATGAAACCGCCGCCATTATGATAGAGCCCGTGCTTGGCGAAGGCGGCATAAAACAGGTTTCCAGCGATAACATGCAAATCCTGCGGGAATTATGTGACAAGCATGGCATCCTGCTGATCTTTGATGAAGTGCAATGCGGTATGGGCCGGACTGAAAAATTATTTGCCTATCAGCACAGCCGTATCAGTCCCGACATTCTTTGTGCGGCCAAGGGGATTGGGGCCGGTTTTCCAATGGGGGCTTGCCTGACCACTGAAAAAATAGGCCGCACCATGACAACAGGCAGCCACGGATCAACGTTTGGCGGTAACCCTATGGCGATGGCCATTGGCAACAAGGTGCTGGATATCCTATTGGCGGATGGTTTTTTGGACCATGTGGAGAAAATGTCCTATGATCTTAGAAAAGGCTTGATGACCCTTCGCAAGAAACATCCGCAAATTATTGAATTAGTGCGCGGTGTCGGCCTTATGCTGGGATTGAAAATTACCATTGAACCTTCTGTTTTTGTGGCGAAAGCCTTACAGCATGGCTTATTGGTTGTTGGGGCTGCGGACAATATTGTTCGCCTTTTACCGCCGCTGATTATCGAAAAAGAGCATAATGACGAAGCCCTTAAAAAATTGGCTCAAATATGTGCTGAATTAGAACAAAATTTACCTGAACAACAGGATGATGAAACGTGACCCCAGAGGACAGAAATAAACCCTATAAAAACTTAGGCCAGCCTTACCGGCACTTCCTCGACCTCGCGGCCCTCACCAAGGCAGAGGCGCGCGATATCATTGAGAAGGCCAAGGCTCTTAAAATCACCGCAACGCAAGACGGACGCGGGAAAGGTTTCATTCATCCTGACCGGCCTTTGGCAGATAAAAGCCTTGCCATGGTTTTTGAAAAGCCGTCAACCCGAACCAGAGTTTCTTTTGAGATGTCCATGCATCAACTGGGCGGCACATCCATTGTACTGCAAGGCAATGATATGCAGCTTGGGCGGGGGGAAACTGTTTCCGATACGGCGCAGGTTCTCTCCGGTTTTGTCGATGCCGTAATGCTCCGGGCAGATAATCATGGCTCATTGCTGGAGATGGCGCAGCATGCCACCGTGCCGGTCATCAATGCCTTGACCGATTTTTCTCACCCCTGTCAGGTCATGGCGGATGTTTTAACATTTGAAGAGCATCGCGGGCCGATCAAGGGCAAAAAGATTGCCTGGTCTGGTGATGGCAACAATGTTGCTGTCTCGTGGATTCATGCGGCGGTATTATTTGACTGCGAATTGGTGCTGGCCTGCCCAAAAGAATTTTGTCCTCCAGCAGAAATACTCGAATGGGCCGCGCGAAATGGCGGTAAAGTCACCCTGACCCAAGACCCAAACGAAGCCGCGCGAAATGCCGACTGCATCATTACCGACACATGGGTCTCCATGGGCGATACAGATGCAGCTGAACGTCTTGAAATACTTTCCCCCTATCAGGTTAATCGGAGGCTCATCCGTCAAGCCAATAAAGACAGTCTGTTTATGCATTGCCTGCCCGCCCACAGGGGCGAGGAAGTCACCGATGAAGTGATAGACGGGCCTCAATCGGTCATCTGGGACGAAGCCGAAAACCGCCTTCATATTCAGAAAAGCATCCTCATGTGGTGTTTTGGAAAATGATATGACATCTCTTTTAAATGATAATGGTTATTTCAATGATCATTGTCTCGCCTTTCAGATTGAAGCGCAAGACATCAAAGGCCGTATTGTCCGGCTGAATAAACCTTTAAACGAAGTTCTGGCTCATTATACCTGTTCAGATGACATCAAACGCGAGCTTGGAAAAGCCATGGCGCTCACAGCGTTATTAGGCAGCATGATGAAGTTTGACGGCATCTTCACGATGCAAATCAAAAGTGACGGCAGGATCAAATCAATGATCAGTGACTTTGCCGCAAACGGCAATGGGTCAGGCGTCATTCGCGGTTATATTAACATTGCAGGCGATGTTGCCCCGAACGGGCCTGTTCTGGGAAATGGCCAGCTTATGATCACGATGGATCAGGGACAACATATGGCCCGCTATCAAGGGGTCGTCGAATTGCAGAATGGTGACCTTAAGGATTCCGCAGAAGAATATTTTCAGACATCCGAGCAATTGCCAACCCATGTTATGATAAGCTGTGATAAATCGGCCAATGGGCACTGGTCTGCGGCGGCCATTATGATTCAGCATCTGGCCCAGAATACACAAAGCGATCTGGCCAGCGCCCATGATGATGAAAAACAGAAAGACGACTGGAACACGGCAACTATTCTGCTCTCAACGTTAAGGCCAGAAGAGCTTCTGGACAGCCGTCTTGCCTTACAGGACTTGCTCATGCGGCTTTTTCATGAAAGCGGCGTTCGTCTGTTCACCGCAACAGAGATAATGTCCGGCTGTCGTTGTTCTGAAGATAAACTGCGCGATGTTCTGGCCAGTTTCAACACGCAGGAATTGCGGGATATTGCCGAGGACGGCGTGATCAGCATGACCTGTGAATTCTGCAAAACCGATCATAAATTCGACCTGAAAAAACTGGTCAATTAATGATCATTTCAGTCATCTAGCCCAACCATCTGACATAAGCCTCAGATGTTTCCCGCGATTTCGGCGGCATTTCCCTTTTTGGGTAGCCCAGATATATCAATCCAACCAATTCAGCACCGCCCTCAAAGCCCAAAGCAGAAGCCGTCTCAGGCGCGTACATAAAACTGCCGGTTCGCCAAAAGGCACTTAAGCCCAATTCCGGCGCCGCCAGTAAAATATTCTGGCAGGCGGCGACGGCCGACGCCACATTCTCTATCATCCGTATTTTCTCGCCGTCCGGCTTTGCCGCTGCCACCGCAATGATAACAGGAGAGCGAAAAGCTTTTTGGCTTAATTTCTGACGTTGGGCGATCGTCTTCGAGTCTTCTGAATGCTGAACCATAATATCGCTTAAAAGCTGACGCCCTGCGCCCTGAATGACCAAAAATCTCCAGGGTTTTGTGTTATGATGCACGGGCGTGCAAACGGCCGCATCCAACAGCTGCTTGATTTTCTCCGGCGATACCGCCGCGTCCGTCATTATGCCATTGCTGCTTCTTGCTTTTATGGCGTCAATGATTGACATCACTTTGCCCCTGACAGTTTAATGACATCCAGCAACCGGCCCAGAAATTCATCGCATGAATCAAGTTCCGATTGTTCTATATATTCATCTGGTTTATGGGCCTGAAGGATGCTGCCCGGCCCACAGACCACGGTGGGTACGCCGCCGGTGGCCTGAAAAATTCCGGCTTCCGTGCCGTAGGACACCACATGGACATCATTCTGGTTGGCCAGCGCCAACACCAGATTTTCCGCTGTTGCCCCGCTTTGCGGGAGCAAGGACGGCACGCGTGACAAGATATCCGTTTCAACCTTTGCCGTTTCTTTATCTTGCCGCTTCATATCGGGAAGGATGTGGTCACAAACATAGGCGTTAAACCGCACCAATACCTCATCTTGTGCCTCCTCCATACCGGGAATTGGCCTGAAATCCCACTCGARTTCACAATATTCCGGCGTGATATTCGCCGCTGTTCCGCCTTTGATCTGGCCCACATGAATGGTTGTATAGGGCGGGTCAAACCCTTCGACTATGGCGGTGCGGCTTTTCATTTCTTCAGCCAGATCGCTTAAAAAAACTATCATTTTTGCCGCATAGGTTACCGTATTCAACCCCCGGTCTGTACTGGAATGCGCCGCAAGACCATAAATGCGGGTCAGCAAATGGAAAATGCCCWTWTGGGAATTGACCACCTTCATATTGGTGGGTTCCCCAACGATACAGGCTCTGGGCTTTACCGTCATGTCGCGCACATGTTCCGCAAGGCTCATAACGCCGGTACAGCCCGTTTCCTCGTCATAAGACAGCGCAATATGCAGAGGTTCTTTCAGATCCGTCGCCATAAATTCTGGCACCGCCGCCAGAACGCAGGCAATGAAGCCTTTCATATCACAGGTTCCCCGGCCATAAAGCCGGCCATCTCTGGCCTGCATATCAAAGGGATCAGAGGACCAATTCTGCGCCGCCGTTGGCACCACATCCGTATGGCCGGACAGCATAATGCCCGGGACATCTTCCGGCCCAATGGTGGCCAACAAATTCGCCTTGGTCTTTTCCGCGTTAAAAAATACTTTCGAAGACACCCCGAAAGCCTGCAAATATTCCGTCACAAATGTGATAAGTTCAAGGTTTGATTTCCAGCTGGTCGTATCAAAAGAGATGAGTTTTGACAGCATCTCATTGGTGGAATATTCCCGCATCAACAGCCCTATATAATTCGTTGGATATTTATCTCAGTATGTTAGAGTATTTATAAAGAAAAGAAAATTAAAAGAAAGCGGGGAATCAGCATGAGCTTTAATCCATTAAAAAAACGAAAATACGGATCCACCAAAGCCGTGGTCAGCGAATTATTCCGTCAGGCGGGCGGCATTCCGAAAGTGATGGAAATTCTGGATATTGGCCGCACACGCGCCTATGATTTCACAGATCCCAACGGCGATGCGGAATTGTCACTGGAACGGGTGGAAAAGCTGGTTCGGGAAACCTCCGCGACGGTCATTTCGGAACATTTTTCTTTTCTGGCGGGCGGCGTTTTTCTGCCCATTGAAACATTGGACAGTGATGTGGACTGGCATTCCATCGCCTCTCAGGCCAGCCTGAGAAACGCCGCCAACATCGGCGGCATTTTGGACAGCATCAGCTCCGTCGGTGATAGCCCCGGCTATATTGATGCTGATGAAGCCCGCGATTTAATCAAAAAACTGGATAATCACTTTTCCCTGCTGGCCCTTCAACGTCAGCTCTTGATTGGTATCATCGAAAAAGACGCCGAACAGAAGGCCAGCGAAGAATWAGTTTTTACGCCCGCCAGAATTGCGGCGAGAAAAGAATAAGAACCGCGAAAAGCTCAAGCCGTCCCATAAGCATCCCCATACTTAAAAACCATTTTGCCGTATCTGGCAGAGGCTGGAAAGTTCCCGTTGGGCCGATGATGGGGCCAAGCGCGGGGCCCACATTGGSTATGGCAGTCCCCGCACCGGAAATCGCCGTAATAAAATCAAGCCCCGTGAGGGAAAGTCCCAGAGTCAAAATTAAAAAACACACCAAAAACAGGAAGAGATAGCTTATCACCGAACCCATGACATCATCCTTGATCGGCACATCATTATAGCGGGGTATAAAAATACCGTTGGGCCGTAAGATATGCTTCAAATGCGCTACCACCATACTGACCATAATCTGAAGTCTGAATATCTTAACGCCGCAGGATGTCGAACCCGCGCAGCCGCCAATGAACATGATAAAAAAGAAAATCGTCACCGCCAGCGCCCCCCAGGTGGTATAATCCGCCGTTGTAAAGCCCGTCCCGGTAAGGATGGAAACCACATTAAAGATCGTATAGCGCAAAACTTCTAACATGCCCTGATCATTGCCGCTCCAGCGCCATAGGCTTAAGAGGGCAATCAATAGAACCAACAATGCCAAAAACCATCTGACTTGGGAATCCCGCCATAAAATGAGACTATGTCCCTGAACCATTTTTAGATATAGAATAAACGGCATACTGCCAATGATCATGAACAGGACAATGATATAGTCAATCAACGCACTGTCAAAATGACCAATTGATCCATCGGTGGTGGAAAAACCGCCTGTGGCAATGGTCGTGAWAGAATGGCTCACGGCCTCAAAAGCACTCATGCCGGCAGCCCATAGAGCAACGCCGCAAATGATCGTCAACCCCACGTAAATCAAAGATATGGCGATGCCAAGCTGCGCCGCACGCGGCAATACTTTCTCGGAAGTCTCAAAAGCCCCGATCTTGAACAACTGCATCCCGCCAACCCTTAGAAACGGCAGGATAATCACCGCCATAATAATGATACCCACGCCGCCAAACCATTGCAGCAAGGCCCGCCAGAGAAGAATGCCGGGCGGGGCCCCATCAAGGCCGGTGATGACCGTTGAACCCGTTGTGGACAAGCCTGACATGGCCTCGAAAAAAGCATCGGTATAGCTTAAAGAAAGATCAGAAAACACAAAAGGCAAAGCCCCGAAAGTCGGAATGACCACCCAGGTGGAAACCGTCAGTATGAAGGCCTGCTGGACTGACAGTTCCTCATCTTCGCCCCGGCTGGTGAGGAACAACAGGCCGCCAATGAACATGACCAATGCAGAACAAATGGCAAAAACCTGCCAGTCCGGATTATCCACAGCCACATCAACCAACGCAGGAAACAGCATCCCGGCCCCCAGGATGAGCAAGAATAGTCCATTGATCAAAAATATGGGCCGAAGATCAACCAACCTTTATCCGTCCCCTTCTTGTTTGTCGCTTATTTATATCAAGTATGCGGCTCAAATGTACCAACGACCGCCAGAAACTCTCTTCGTGTTTTATCGTCATTGCGAAAGGCGCCGACCATGCGGCTGGTCACCATAGAGACGCCATGGGCATGAACGCCCCGCGTGGACATACATTGATGAGTGGCCTGAATGATGACCCCCACCCCCAGAGGCTCCAAAACATCCTGAATACAGTCTGCAATCTGGGCCGTCATTTTTTCCTGAACCTGAAGCCGCTTGGCATAGGTTTCCACAATACGTGCCAGCTTACTGATTCCAATTACTTTTTTATTGGGCAAATATCCCACATGAGCCCGGCCAATGATCGGTGCCATATGGTGTTCGCAGTGGGATTCAAAAGGAATATCCCGCAGYACAATCAWTTCATCATAWCCGCAGAYYTCTTCAAAAGTGCGGGATAAAATTTCCTGTGGATCCTCTGAATAACCACGAAAATATTCGCCGTAAGCCTTTACCACCCGTTTCGGTGTATCAATCAGGCCCTCGCGATTTGGGTCATCTCCGGCCCAGCGCAAAAGCGTCCGTACGGCATCTTCGGCCTCTTTTTGTGATGGTTTGTCTCTGCCCTGATTTGTCAAAATATTCTCCCTGCTCACTTAATTTAACGCCTGCTCACTTAATTTAACGTATGGGAGCCATAGGGGCTATCCAGCGAGAAAGCCGGGATTTCCACATCGAATGAGCTTCCATCATCTTTGTACATTCTATAGTGACCTGCCATAAAGCCTGATGACGTACCCAGCGGCGCGCCGCTGGTATATTCAAAGATGTASCCCGGCTYRATGACMGGCTGYTCGCCGAYSACGCCYTCNMCCWGNWAYMTYTTCKGTCCGGCCMAKGGAATCCGTWATCYGCCARYRSCGGCTTTTCARYTGCAGKKTYTCNKTKSCYTNRATTYTCRATYTKMACCTGATAGGCCCAAAAATAGCGCCCCTCTTCCGGATCAGATTCTTCCTCCAGATAAAACGGCTGTACAGACACCTTGACCCCGTGGGTCGTCGCCTCATAAGTATCATCACTCATTTTCATAAAATCCACTATATTATCGTGCATATTATCCTACTTTAAATTTCTGGCCCTAACTTTGACTCTGGCTTCCAATATTTGCCGTATGGGCCGCCTTATGCAAGTCCTCTATCAAATCATCCGGATGTTCAAGGCCAACGGATAGTCTGAGCAAACCTTCTGTGATACCAAGCTCTTCCCGCGCAGTTTCTGCCACGCTGGCATGGGTTGTACTGGCCGGATGGGTCATCAGGCTTTTCGCGTCGCCAATGTTATTTGATATATCAATAATTTCCAAGGCATTAAGAAATTTAAAGGCCTGATCCCGCCCGCCAGGCACATGCAGGGCCAGAATACTGCCGCCCATACTCATCTGTTTCAAGGCAAGATCATGCTGCGCAAAATCTTTTCGTCCCGGATATTTTACAAAATCAAACCCTTTGATTTCTGCCAGAGCATCGGCAACTTTTGCCGCATTCTGGCACATACGTTCCACGCGCATATCAAGGGTTTCCAGCCCTTTAAGCATAACCCAGGCATTAAAAGGGCTGATATTTGGGCCTGTATTTCTCAGGAAAGGCAAGATGGTTTCCTCCATAAGCGCGTCTGTGCTGAGGATACAGCCCCCAAGGCACCGGCCCTGTCCGTCAATATGTTTGGTGGCGGAATAGATCACCACATCCGCGCCCATTTCCAAGGGTTTTTGCAACACCGGCGTCGCGAAAACATTGTCCACCACCACAAGGGCGTTATTTTCATGGGCCAAAGATGAAACAAATTCAATATCCACCACATCAAGCGTTGGATTGGCCGGCGTTTCCAGAAAAACAGCAACGGTATTCGGGCGAAAGGCGGCCTGCCATGCGTCATGATCCGCGCCGTCGACAAGAGTGAAATCAACGCCGAATTTTGGCATCAGGGTTTCAATGACATATCGGCAGGAGCCAAATAAAGCGCGGCTCGACAAGACATGATCCCCGGCCTTGACGATAGATAACATGGCCGCTGTCACGGCGGCCATACCGGTCGCGGTTGACCGCGCGGCCTCTGCCCCTTCGATCAGGGCCATTCTGTCTTCGAACATGGCCGCCGTGGGATTGCGCAGCCGTGAATAGGTATATCCCTCCTGATCGCCGGCAAAGCGCGCCGCCGCATCTTCTGCGCAGTCATAGGCATAACCGGATGTCATGAAGATGGCCTCGGATGTCTCGCCCATTTCACTGCGCCATGTGCCGCCCCTGACCAATTGGGTCTGAAGTCGCCATTTCGACGTCACGTCCCGCTTTTGCCCTGTATCCTTTTTCATACGCCTTACATAATGCCTTCACTTAACCGTTTCTTTGTAACCTCACTACCCAGTATATTATATAACGTCAAGAAAAGCCCCACATAATTTGTAAAAAATAAAATCTGCTGTTAATATAAAATAAGCATTTTTGCTGTTAAATGCAGATAATAAAACAGCTAAAAAAATAAAAAGAGAAAAATATGATTCCAGTTATTCTGTCCGGCGGGTCTGGCGCGCGGCTTTGGCCCTTGTCACGGTCCATGTATCCCAAACAATTTCTGGCCATAAGCCTGACCATGAACAGTGACTATTCCATGTTTCAGGAAACATTGCGCCGCCTTGATGGCCTGAATCATCAGGACCCGATCGTGATTTGCAATGCGGATCATCGCTTTCTTGCGGCAGAGAAACTGCGCGAGCTTGATGCCGCGCCCCAATCCATCATATTGGAACCCATGGGCCGGAACACAGCACCGGCCATAGCTGTCACGGCTCTTGCGGCCCTGAAAACCTCAGATGACCCCATTTTGCTTGTCCTGCCCGCAGATCATACCATCAAGGATACAAAGAAATTCCACAGTGCCATCAAAAAGGCGGAGAAACTCGCCAAGGACGGCGCATTGGTCACCTTTGGTATCGTCCCCAGCCAGCCCCATACGGGATATGGTTACATCAAGCGCGGCGCAAATAAAACAGGCGGCGGCTATGATGTGGCAGAATTTGTCGAAAAACCGGATCAGGCCACCGCAGAGAAATTCCTGAAAAGCGGAGATTATCTGTGGAACAGCGGCATGTTCATGTTTCGGGCCAGCCGTTTTCTGGCTGAATTAGAGAAATTCGCGCCAGACGTCCTGCGCCATGCCCGGCTGGCCTATGAGGCCGCCGCCGCAGATTTTGACTTTACGCGGCTTGATGCCGAAAAATTCGCCAAATGTCCCAGCATCTCCATTGATTATGCGGTCATGGAGCATACCAAAGATGCGCGGGTCGTCCCTCTTGATGCGGGCTGGAGCGACATTGGTTCCTGGTCATCGCTATGGGATGTTTGCGCAAAGGACGATAATGGCAATAGCCTGACCGGCGATATCATCGCCGAAGACACCCGCGATTGCTATATCATGGCAGAAAATAAACTGGTAACCACCATCGGCGTTGATAACCTGATTATTGTCGATACCAAGGACGCGCTTTTGGTGGCAAGCAAGGACAGGTCAGAAGATGTAAAAAAGATCGTCGATAAACTCAAAAGCCAGAACCGCCCTGAAACGGCCCTCCACCGCGAAGTTTACCGCCCATGGGGGAAATATGATAGTATCGGTTCCGGTGACCGCGATCAGGTCAAACGGATCACGGTAAAGCCCGGCGCGAAATTATCCCTTCAAATGCATCACCACCGCGCGGAACATTGGATCGTCGTCAAGGGCAGCGCTAGGGTCACCAGAGGCGAAGARAYTTTCATGGTTCAYGAGAATGAATCCACCTTTATCCCCATCGGCACYRTCCATGCCCTTGAAAATCCGGGCGTYATCCCGCTCGAAATGATCGAAGTCCAATCCGGCAGCTACCTCGGCGAAGATGACATCGTAAGGCTCGAAGATAAATATGGCCGGGTTTAAAGTTAAGTTTTAAGATCCGCCGCGCAAAAAGGTTGCCAAAAATACCATGAAGAAATACCATGAAAAGATACTATGATACATAAAGATTTCAACATCGACGACCTACCCAATGACATATTGCGCAAGACATATCAATATTGGCTGGGCATGAAGGGGGCGCGTTCCATGCCCGCCCGGACTGATTTAAATCCGGCGGACATCGTAAGCCTGCTGCCCCACATAACGCTTGTTGACGTCGAAGCCTCGCCCCGGCGCTATAAATTCAGGCTGGTTGGCACAGAAACCGTCAAAGCCATGGGTCTTGATGTTACGGGACAATATCTTGACCAACTTCCCAAGGTCGAACAATATCTGAAAGACAGATATAATAGTCTGGTCGAAACCAAAGCCCCCTATTGGCACGGTGGAAAACTGGTATGGTCGAAAAAGTCATTCATAGATTATAGTGTTATTGGCCTGCCCTTATCCAGTGATGGCATCACTGTCGATAAATTATTATTTAGCCTCTATTACCAGTTCCCAATAGAAAAACGCACAGAATTTATCAAATTGCGATCATAACCCCCTTTAGAAAAGCAATATCAGACCTATTAGCCGATTATCGCACCTTGGCCATGGCCAGCTTTTCGCCTTTGTCTGTGGCATAAAGAGCATAGACAGCCTTTGGTCTTGAAGGTTTTTTCCAGTGGTTTTCCTGACGCAGAATAGTCAAGGCATCTGCTTTGGACAGAATTTTGACATTTTCACTGTCCAGATTGCCAAAGACAACGTCTATCAAGCCATTTGATATTAATTTCTCAGCCGATTTTTTAATTTCTGCCGGATCATGGCCGATGCCCGTCTCGACAAGATAATCATCATAGGCGATGACTTCCCAAAGACAATAATAGTCATCAGAAACCATATCAATAATATATAAATCAAGGTCAGATAATTTCATAATATTACCCGCGCAATAATGCTAAAATTGCCGTGATTTTTTCTTGCATCAGAGCCTCATCGCCCCGTGATTCCACATTGAGCCGAACAACAGGTTCGGTATTGGAAGAACGCAGATTAAACCGCCAATCAGCGAATTCCATGCTGATACCATCAGTATAATCAATATTTTCCGCCGCCGCCTCATAGGCCAAAAATACGCGGTCAATGGCGGCTTTTGGGTGATCCAGCTTGCTGTTGATTTCCCCTGAGGACGGGAATAAAGAATAGTTAAGCATTTTACCTTAACTTTCTCGGCAGTAATTTACCAACACTGACTTGGGGATTTCATCAATGAAAACTATTCGTTTGGGAACTTTATATGCCGCGAGGCTTTGGCGACAAAATTTGATAATATCTTGCTCGGTTATACATTCATCCTCTTTAACAATAAATAATTTAACAGCCTCGCCAGTTTTTTCATCAGGCACTCCAATACCAGCAATGTATTCGTTATTATCTTTGCCTTCAATAAATCGACCAAAATTTAAAGTTAATAGCGGAGAGGTTTCTGATAAACCGTAACCTTCTTGTAGTCTAATGCCAGTTACTTGTTGCCATTTATCGGCAACGGCTTGTTGAACTGCGGCACCACCAATACAAAGTTTTAATGAAGAAAAATCAACCTGATCAAATCCTGGGGTATTTAATAAACCATTAAATACCCTGCCTTGTAGTTTATTCAGGGTTTAATTATAACCGTCATCTTCGAGATGTTTAATCGAAGATCTCGGCACTTTAGACTAAGATTCCCGCTTAAGTAACCACGGGAATGACATT